>JAGRHA010000212.1 GCA_020445205.1 Gammaproteobacteria bacterium | reverse complement strand
GCGGCAGGGGTCTCGGCCGTTCCCATGGCGGCGCGCGTCGTCAACAAGGTTGGGCTTGAGGCCAACCACCATAATTTCCTGCTCATGCACGCCATGGGGCCGAATGTGGCCGGGGTTATCGGGTCTGCCGTCGCCGCGGGCGTTTTGCTTGCTGTGGTGGGCGGTTGAGCGCGATCCGGTAAGCGCCCGGAATCAATAATATTTTTGTTGCTTGAGCGGGGTATTTTTTATAATATTCCGCGCTTATGTTGTCGCTTTTACCCGACTACGCCGACCCCTGGCGACTGTGTGCGCTAGGAAAGCGTTACGAAGGTACGGTACAGCTGGCAGAATTGCCACGCTTGGCGCCGCTTCTGGCTTCCTCGGAAGGCGAAGCGGCGTTTGTATTGGAATTCGCGACGGATCAGGATCGCCGTCCCATTGTCGCGGTGACGGTCCATTCCTCGCTGACGGTTCAGTGTCAGCGGTGTATGGGGCCGATGTCGTTGCAGGCAGATTCCGAGGCGCAGCTGGGGCTCGTGACAGGGCCGGGCGAGGCGGAACGGCTGCCGACGGAACTCGATCCGTTGATGGTGGAGCAGGGTCGATTGGAGCTGCGTTCTCTCATCGAGGACGAGCTGATCCTGTCGATCCCACCCGCGCCGATGCATGAACCTCGCGAATGTGAGGTGAAGCTGGACCAGGTGAACAACGATGAATCCGTTGCGCACGAGCAACCTGATGCCGAACGAGAAAATCCGTTCGCTGCACTGGCGGGGTTGCGTGACGAACTTGAACACGACTGATTTGTCTTTGCAGGAGACGACCCATGGCGGTCCAACAGAATCGAAAAACTCCCTCCAAGCGCGGCATGCGCCGTGCGCACGATGCACTGAAACCGGAATCGCTCTCGATCGATCCGACATCCGGTGAGACCCATCTGCGCCACAACGTGACGCCGGATGGTTTCTATCGCGGGCGCAAGGTCGTCGATAAGTAATCCGCGAACTGCGGTGTACAGAGCAGTGCGGCATAGCATGCAAGATTCGTGAGCAGATTGATCACGATCGCACTCGATGCCATGGGCGGTGACCACGGCGCGGGTGTCGTGGTACCGGCCGCGCTGAATTTCCTGCAGAAGGATCAGGAGTGCGAGCTGATTCTGGTTGGGCGCGAGGAGGTGATTCGTTCACATCTTGGCGCGCATGTGCCAGATCGTCTGCGGATCCAGAATGCGACGCAGGAAGTGGCGATGGACGAGCTGCCGTCGCGGGCTTTGCGGGGTAAGAAGGATTCTTCGATGCGAGTCGCGATCGATCTGGTCAAGGCCAGGACGGCAGACGCGTGCGTGAGCGCGGGTAATACCGGCGCGCTGATGGCCGTCGCGAGGTTCGTGCTCAAGACATTGCCGCATATCGATCGGCCAGCGATCATCACGTCGCTGCCGGCGGTCAACGGCAGAACATGGGTATTGGACCTCGGTGCGAACGTGGATTGTGAAGCCGAGCATCTCTACCAGTTCGCCGTGATGGGCTCCGAACTGGTGACGGCTGTCGAACATCTCGACCATCCGACTGTCGCACTGCTGAACATCGGCCAGGAAGAAATCAAGGGCAACGAACAGGTCAAGGAAGCGCACGAGCTGCTTTCAAGAAGTTCGTTGAACTACATCGGGTATGTCGAAGGTGACGATATCTATCTTCGCGATAACCTCGATATCGTGGTCACGGATGGCTTCGTCGGCAACGTCGCCCTGAAGAACACTGAAGGCGTTGCCAAATTGATCCGCCATCTGATGACCGTGGAATTCAAACGTAACTGGCTGACCAAGCTCTCGGCATTGGTGGCGCTTCCGGTACTGCGGGCACTGCGCAAGCGTATCGATCCCAGACGCTACAATGGTGCGAGCCTTCTCGGATTGCGGGGTATTGTGGTGAAGAGTCATGGCGGTGCCGACTCCCTTGCTTTCGAACATGCGATCGAAATTGCCAAGAAGGAAGTGATTGCGGATATCGCAGAACGTATCGAGCAACGTGTGGGGCGCCAGCTCGACATGTCGGCGAACGCATGACGACTTTCGCACGGATTGCGGGGACGGGCAGTTACCTGCCGGAAAAGGTCCTCACCAACAAGGATCTCGAAACAATGGTCGACACCAGCGACCAGTGGATTCGGGAGCGCACCGGCATCGTCAAGCGGCATATCGCCGTCGACGGCCAGACGACCTGTGATCTCGCCGAACAAGCCGCTCGCCGCGCGATCGAAGCAGCCGGGAAGAAGCCGGAAGATATCGATCTGATCGTGCTGGCGACGACGACGCCCGACAAGATTTTCCCGAGTACAGCCTGCCTGTTGCAGCAACGACTGGATATCCACGGCTGTCCGGCGTTTGACGTGCAGGCCGTGTGTACGGGGTTTGTTTATGCGCTCGGCGTGGCGGAAAAATTCGTGCGTACCGGTGCGGCGCGTTGTGCGCTGGTCGTCGGCGCTGAAACCTTCTCGCGTGTCATCGATTGGACGGATCGGGCGACCTGCGTATTATTCGGTGACGGCGCGGGTGCCGTGGTGATCGAGGCGTCGGACGAGCCCGGGATCCTGTCGACGCATCTGCATGCCGATGGCGCTTACGAGAAACTGCTGCACGTGCCCGGAGGCGTTTCGCGCGGTTTCGATGTCGATGGTGAAGATGGTGATCCCCGCTACACGCAGATGAAGGGCAACGAAGTCTTCAAGATGGCGGTCAACACGCTGGGCCGAATTGTCGACGAAACGCTCAAGGCTAACGACATGAAAAAGTCGGAAGTCGATTGGTTGGTGCCGCACCAGGCCAATATCCGGATCATCAATGCGACGGCGCGCAAACTCAGCATGTCTATGGACAAGGTCGTGGTCACGGTGGATCAGCACGGCAACACGTCCGCCGCTTCTGTTCCACTGGCGCTCGACACCGCGGTCCGCGACGGGCGGATTCAGCGCGGTGAAGTGCTCCTGCTGGAGGCGTTTGGCGGTGGATTTACTTGGGGCTCCGTGCTTCTCAAGTACTGAGCGGGTGCATCGATGACGAAACCTTACGCAATTACCTTTCCTGGTCAGGGTTCGCAATCCGTTGGCATGCTGGCCGAGCTCGCTGCCGCGCATACGGTCGTTCGCGAGACGTTCGACGAAGGCTCGGAGGCGTTGGGGCTCGACCTATGGCAGCTCAGCCAGGAAGGCCCCAAAGAGCGTCTGAACGAGACCGAGCATACCCAGCCCGCATTGCTGTGTGCGGGGATTGCCGTGATGCGGGTGCTCGAGCCGATGCTCACCGACAAACCACTCGTACTCGCAGGGCACAGTCTGGGCGAATACACGGCGCTTGTGGCCGGCGGCGCGATTGCGTTTGCCGACGCGGTGCGCCTGGTGGCACAGCGCGGACGCTTCATGCAAGAAGCCGTACCCGCGGGCACGGGCGCAATGGCGGCCATTCTGGGTCTCGACGACGACGCGGTGCGTGCTGTCTGCGGTGAGGGTGCTCAGGGTGATGTCGCATCACCCGTGAATTTCAACTCGCCGGGGCAGGTGGTTGTGGCGGGCAACGCCGAAGCCATCGCGCGCGTGGCTGAGCTCGCGAAAGCGGCGGGCGCCAAGCGCGCATTGATGCTGGATGTCAGTGTCCCCTCGCATTGCTCGCTGATGATGCCGGCAGCGCAGCGGTTAGGCGATGCGATGACGACATTGCAATTTGGCCTGCCCGCGCTTCCAGTTATTCATAATGTCGATGTCGCCGTGGCCGAATCACCCGAACAGATCAAGCAGCGTCTCGTCGAGCAGCTGTACAGCCCTGTGCGCTGGGTCGAAACCGTCCAGGCAATCGCTGCGCGAGGCGCTCAGGTCGTCATCGAGGCAGGCCCAGGAAAGGTCCTCGCCGGACTGATCAAGCGCATCGACAAGTCCCTCGATGCCGTGCCCGTGTTTGATCCGGCCAGTCTCGAAAAAGCCATGGAGTCACTCAATGCTTGACGGAAAAATTGCGCTTGTCACCGGCGCGAGTCGCGGTATCGGCAAGGCAATTGCCGATGCGCTGGGCGCACAGGGTGCGACCGTGATCGGCACTGCGACCAGTGAGGCCGGCGCGCAGGCTATCAGTCAACGCTTCGGCGATGCCGGGTTCAAGGGCAAGGGCGCTTGCCTCGATGTTGCCGACGAGAGCTCGGTCGAACAGCTCGTGAAGTCGATAAACGACGAATTCGGTGCTGTCACGATCCTCGTGAACAATGCCGGAATCACGCGCGACAACTTGCTCATGCGTATGAAGAGCGATGAATGGGACAGCGTCCTGAGTACCAATCTCAGCTCCGTCTACCGCGTTTGTAAGGCCTGCCTGAGAGCGATGATGAAAGCCAAGACCGGGCGTATCATCAACATCGCATCGGTCGTGGGCGCGAGCGGAAACGCGGGCCAGACCAACTACGCGGCGGCGAAAGCCGGCATGTTCGGTTTCACGAAGTCGTTGGCGCAGGAGGTCGGCTCGCGTGGCATCACCGTCAACGCCGTCGCACCCGGGTTCATCGATACCGATATGACGCGCGAATTGCCGGATTCGCAAAAGCAGGCGCTGCTGGGGCACATCCCGCTTGGCCGCTTGGGGCAGCCCGAAGAGATCGCGGCTGCAGTGGCGTTCCTCGCTTCCGATGCGGCGGCGTACATCACCGGTGAAACCATTCATGTCAACGGTGGCATGTACATGGCGTAGTGGCGCCGAGCGATGGTCTCGAAAAGCGTTTCAGCAGTTGCTTATGAATTGCACGCTAATGCTTTGAAGCTGCGTACAAACTGAATACAATATCGCGTCACTGCGTGGCGCACTAGATCACGCATTTCTGGAGGAATTGACAGAATGAGCTCTATCGAAGAACGCGTTAAGAAGATCGTTGTTGAGCAGCTGGGCGTCAAAGAAGAAGAAGTCGTTCCGTCTGCGTCGTTCGTTGACGATCTCGGCGCTGACTCGCTTGATACCGTAGAACTGGTCATGGCTCTCGAAGAGGAATTCGAAACCGAAATCCCTGACGAGGAAGCGGAGAAGATCACCACGGTTCAGCAGGCGATCGACTACGTCACCGCGCACAGCTGATTTTTCTCGCTATCCGTTCGTCGGCCGTAGATTCTGCAGTGCGGAACTGCGGCCGTCTGGTGTAACGCACCATCTGCCGAAGAAAGGTTCTCCCAGATGTCGAAAAGAAGGGTTGTCGTAACCGGGCTTGGTCTTGTCGCCCCAGTGGGGCTGGACGTTGCCAGTGGCTGGGAGAACATCCTTGCGGGCAAGAGCGGCATACAGCCGATCACGCATTTCGATATCGCACCGTTCAGTGTGCGGTTCGGTGGCCCCATCTATGGCTTCGATGTCGAGCAGTACATCTCGAAGAAAGAAGCCAAGAAGATGGATGCCTTCATCCACTACGGGATCGCTGCCGGTGTGCAGGCGCTTCGTGACAGCGGTATCGAAATTACCGAAGCGAACGCCAAACGGATCGGGGTCGCGATCGGTTCGGGTATTGGTGGTGTGACGGGTATCGAGAATGGCTACGGTGCCTACCTCAGCGGGGGGCCGCGTCGTATTTCGCCGTTCTTCGTGCCAGCGAACATCATCAACATGGTGGCGGGCAACCTTTCCATCATGTATGGCCTGAAAGGTCCGAACATTTCGATCGTGTCGGCTTGTAGTACCGGGGCGCACAACATCGGCGATGCCATGCGCATGATCCAGTACGGTACTGTCGACATGATGGTGGCGGGCGGCGCGGAAATGGCAACGTCGCCGACGGGCCTCGGCGGATTTGCCGCGGCGCGCGCACTGAGTACGCGCAACGACGATCCCCAGGCGGCGAGCCGTCCTTGGGACAAGGATCGCGACGGCTTTGTCCTCAGTGACGGCGCTGGCGTGTTGATGCTCGAAGAACTCGAACACGCCAAGGCACGTGGTGCACGGATATACGCCGAACTCGCCGGGTTTGCGATGAACTCCGATGCCTATCACATGACGTCGCCGTCGCCGGGAGGCGAGGGTGCGGCCGACTGTATGCTGCTGGCACTCGACGATGCCGGGATCAATCCTGAACAGGTTGATTACATCAACGCACACGGGACCTCGACACCGGCCGGTGACGTTGCCGAGACCATGGCGGTCAAACGGGCGTTTGGCGATCATGCGCACAAACTTGCCGTGAGTTCCACCAAGTCGATGACTGGTCATATGCTCGGTGCTGCTGGTGGCGCCGAAGCACTGTTCACGGTGCTCGCCCTGCGCGATCAGGTCATGCCGCCAACGATCAATCTCGACAATCCAGATCCCGACTGCGACCTCGACTATGTGCCGCATACGGCGCGTGAAGCAAAGGTCGACATCGCGATTTCCAACTCCTTCGGATTCGGCGGCACCAACGGAACGCTGGTATTCCGCCGTTTCGACGGCTGAGCCCGTCGATTTAGCCGGCATCGGCGCCGCCCCGACGGATGCGCGACGCGGTACTGATCGACGGCGTACCATCCGAGGCTGCGTGGCTGCACGATCGTGGTTTCCAGTTCGGCGACGGCCTGTTCGAAACGCTTGCCATCCGCGATGGCGAACCCTGCCTTTGGTCGGCACACATGGATCGCTTGCGCGCGGGCGCAGGGCGCCTGGGTGTGTCGTGTCCCGATCCCGCGTTGCTCTATCGCGAATGCTGCGCTTTGGCGGCGGGGCATGAGCGCGCCGTCATCAAGATCTACGTGACGGCGGGTGATTCGGCACGTGGGTATCGCCGCCCTCCGTCACCCGTTTCCCGGCGTATCCTGTCACTGAGTTCATGGCCCTATCCCCCTTCGGGAGAGGTGGTCTGGCGGGCGCGCATGTGCGCGTACCGACTCAGTGAAAATGCGCAGCTTGCCGGTATGAAGCATCTGAACCGGCTCGATCAGGTGCTTGCGCGAGCAGAGTGGCAAGACGATACCTTTGATGAAGGTATTGTGCGTGGGCAGGATGGGCGTGTCGTCTCCGGCACGATGAGCAACATCTTTCTGCAGCACGGGAACGAGTTGCACACACCGTCCATCGATAGCGCCGGAATCGCCGGTGTGGTCAGGCGATTGGTTATCGATCTCAGCCAACGACATGGGACGAACGCGAGCGAACGACGTGTCGAAGTCGACGATCTGTGGCGTGCGGATGCGATTTTCATGACCAATTCACTCGTCGGGATCGCGCGCCTCGTACGTCTTGACGACCGCACATTCGATCTCGATGTCGCCGAGCATCCGGCCATCGCTGCGGCACGTCTCCACTGTCATCGGCCCGGGGGCCAGGCATGAGGTGGTTCGGCATCCTGCTGGGCCTGAGCGTGCTGGTCGTCAGCCTCGGCGGCGGGTGGGCATGGATGGAGTACGGCCGATTCAGGGCCCAGCCTCTGAACATTCCGCAGGGCGAGGCCGTTTATCGTGTCGACAAGGGTGCGACGCTCGCGTCAGTGGCGCGTGACCTTGCGCGCGACGGATACATTGATGATGCGCGTTACCTGCAATGGTATGGGCGCTACACCGGCCAGGCGAACCGAATCCGCGCGGGTGAGTATCGGCTGACGGGTGACCTCACGCCGGACGGACTGCTCGCGCTATTGGTTTCCGGCAAAACCATCGAATACAGCTTGACGTTGCTCGAAGGCTGGAACATCCGTCAGGTGCGCGCGGCCGTGGCGGGCCACGAAGCACTGACCCATACGCTGGACGACCTCGGTGATGGCGAACTCATGGCGCGACTGGGTCGTGCGGGTGACCATCCGGAAGGTCGTTTCTTCCCCGACACCTACCACTTCACCCGTGGCACGTCCGATCTGGAATTTCTGCAGCGTGCGATGTCAAAGATGGATGAGCAGCTCGATGCCGCGTGGGCAGGGCGGGCGCCCGGGATCCCGGTCACGACACCGTACGAAGCGCTAATTCTCGCATCGATCGTCGAGAAGGAAACGGGCCAGGCCGACGAGCGGCCAGAAATCGCGGGCGTGTTCACCCGGCGGCTCGAGAAGGGCATGCGTCTGCAAACTGATCCCACTGTGATCTACGGTATGGGCGCGGATTTCGACGGCAATATCCGGCGCAAGGATCTGACGACCGACACGCCTTACAATACCTACGTGCATGCAGGTTTGCCGCCGACACCCATTTGCATGCCTGGTCGCGACGCATTGGACGCAGCTGTGCGTCCTGCGGCAGGAAACACGCTGTACTTCGTCGCGCGCGGAGACGGGACGCACGCATTCTCGGCAACACTGAAACAGCACAACGCGGCAGTGCGAAAGTACCAGCTCGGAAAATGACACATCCACGTTTCGTCACGGTAGAGGGAATCGAGGGGGCTGGAAAGTCGACCTGCCTCAACGTCATCGAAGAATGTATCCGGCGCCGCGGACTGGAGCTGCTGGTTACTCGCGAACCCGGCGGCACGCCGCTCGGTGAAGACCTGCGTGCGCTGCTGTTGGGGCACCGTCACGACGGCATGGCGGATGACACGGAGTTGTTGTTGATGTTCGCGGCGCGTGCCGAGCATCTGCATGCCAGGATCGAACCGGGTCTCGCCGAAGGGCGCTGGGTGCTGTGTGATCGTTTCACCGATGCGACTTATGCGTACCAGGGATATGGTCGCGGCGTCGATCGCGCGCGTATCGCGTCGCTGGAGACGTGGGTACAGGGGGCTCGCCGGCCGGATCTCACACTGTTGCTCGATGTTCCCGTCGAACAGGGGCTCATGCGTGCCGGTCAGCGTTCGGCACCCGATCGCTTTGAGCGCCAACACGTCGAGTTCTTCGAGCGGGTGCGCGCCGGGTATCTGGAGCTCGCTGCGGCTGCCCCTGCGCGTTATCGCGTCATCGATGCGTCGCGCACGATCGACGAGGTCGTCGCGCAGATCACGACTACCGTCGATACCTATCTGGATCAGGTGGCAGCGTGAGCAGTGACCCGGGCGCACTCCACCTGCCATGGCACCGTGCACAGTGGGCGCGCATGGCGCGTCTGCGTGCCATGGGGCGGGTGCCGCATGCATTACTGTTGAGTGGCCCCCTGGGGCTGGGTAAGTCGGTGTTTGCCCGGCGCTTGAGCAACGCGCTGGTGTGTACGGTACCGTCAGACGACGGTGATGCCTGTGGCGAATGCGTAGCCTGCCGCCAATCGGGAGCCGGCAGTCACCCGGACCAGTCCTGGGTAACGCCCGACGAACCCGGCAAGATGATCAAGATCGATGCGATCCGTGAACTGACCGCCAAGAGTGTGCTGGCGGCCCAAGAGGGCGGCTATCGCGTCGTCGTCCTCGATCCCGCAGACGCCATGAACAGGGCGTCCGCGAACGCGCTTCTCAAGACGCTCGAGGAGCCTGCGTCGCGAACCATCTTGATCCTTGTCAGTTCGCACCCCGACCGTCTGCCGGCGACGATCCGCAGCCGCTGTCACGTGGTGTCGTTCGCTGTACCCAACCCGGCCGAAATCGATGCCTGGTTGCGCCAAGCGTTTCCCGATGCTCGGGCGCAGGACTGGCTCGCCCTTGCCGGCGGTGCACCGTTGCGCGCGCTGCAGGCGCGCGACGAAGACTGGTTGGACGGCGATCGCCAGCTGATTACGGATCTTGATCAGCTCAAGAAACGGAAAATAAATCCGATACACGTGGTGGAGAACTGGTCGAGCCGGCCGCTACCGGTGTTGCTGGAAGGCCTCAAACGGTGTCTGAACGATCTTGTGAAGATCTGCCAGTTGCCGGCCTGCGAGCGTGTTTATCACGCCGCGGACCTGGCAGATTTGCATTCGTTGGCTGAAGGCATAGACTTTCGGGATCTGCACAAATTGAATGACGAAGTGGCCCGATTTGGTCGCGATTTGCGGAATAACTTGAACGCTCAGATGATGCTGGAATTCCTCGTCAACCGCTGGTTGCAGCTGACACGCCCGGGAGGGCATTGAGCATGTCTGCACCGAATCTGCCGAAAGCCCGGCAGGGCATCCTGTCGCTGACGATCAAGGACAAGAACGCGCTTTATGCCGCGTATATGCAGTTCGTCAAGAACGGTGGCCTGTTCATCCCGACCACGAAGAAATACAGCATCGGCGACGAAGTTTTCATGCTGTTGAGCCTCATGGACGAAACCGAGAGGCTGCCGGTTGCAGGCAAGATCATCTGGATCACCCCTGTCGGTGCCGAAGGCAACCGCGCCGCCGGGATCGGCGTCCAGTTCAGTGATCAGGACGGCGGCATGGCACGCAACAAGATCGAAGGCTATCTCGCCGGAGCGCTGCAGTCGGAAAAACCGACGCACACGATGTAGTCCCGTGCTGGTCGATTCGCATTGCCACCTCGATCGGGTGGACCTGGGCCCGTATGACGATGATTTTTCGCGCCTCATGACGGCGACGCGCGAGGCGGGTGTCTCGCATCTGTTGTGCGTGTCGATCGACCTCGAGTCTTATCCTCAGATGCTGGCACTGGTCGAGGGCTACCCGGAAGTCTCGATCTCCGTTGGGGTGCATCCGAACGATGACGATCGCCGTGAGCCCAGCGTCGACGAACTTGTGCGTCTTGCGATGCATCCCAAGAATGTGGCGATCGGTGAAACCGGATTGGACTATTTCCGTACTGAGGGAGATGTGGAATGGCAGCGAAAGCGTTTTCGTACCCACATCAGGGCAGCACGTGAAGCCAGCAAGCCGCTGATCATCCACACGCGCGATGCGCGCGAGGATACGATCGACATCCTGCGCGACGAGAATGCCGACGAGGTGGGTGGTGTCATGCACTGCTTTACCGAGACCTGGGACATGGCACGTGCGGCATTGGATCTGAATTTCTACGTATCGTTTTCGGGTATCGTCACCTTCAAGAATGCCGACGACCTGCGCGACGTGGCCGCGAAGGTGCCTGACGACAGGCTCCTGATCGAAACCGACGCGCCTTACCTCGCGCCCGTACCGTTTCGCGGCAAGCCCAACGAGCCGCGCTATGTTTCGCGCGTTGCGGAGACCGTGGCGGCGGTGCGTGGCGTAGATACGGACACCGTCGTGCGTCAGTCGCGCGAAAATTTCTACCGCTTGTTCAAGGCCGCTGTCGTCACTTAGTGCGCGACCCTCGGCGCGCGCGGACACGGAGGTCACGTGCAGCGTATCGATCTTCCACTTTGTCCCTGGTTGCGCGCGCTAGCGCTCCTCGGTCCACTGTTGTCGATGGTAGTTATCGGCTTGGCATCACTGACTGTGCTATCGAAGCTCGGTCTGTTGATCACCTTCTTGGCCACAGCATGCTTCAGCTGGCGCCATTACCTGCGTCGACGTCCGCTGGCACTCGAATTCGACGGTATCGGCAACAAGCTGGTTGTTCACACGCTCAGCGGCCCGTCTGTCGTTGTCGACGTAGCACCCGGTATGATCAGCCCGAATCTGGTGTCCGTACGGTTGCTGGGTGAAGACGGAAGCCGTGCCGATCTGTTCGTGTGCTCATCAGTGCTGACGCACGATCAACATTGGCAGTTGCGTCGCTTGTTACTCGCTTGGCGAGAGCCGCGCTCTCAGTCCGTGCTCTGACGCGGCACGTAGCTGTCGGGAATCAGCACCGTCGGTGTCGCCTGGTTGTCGTCTCGGTCAGGGAAGTCGATGTTGTAGTGCAGGCCACGGCTTTCGCGCCGGCGTTGTGCCGACTGGATGATCAGATCGGCGACGTCGACGAGATTGCGCAACTCGAGCAAGTCGTTGCTGACGCGGAAATTGCCGTAGTACTCGTTGATCTCGTGACGCAACAGATTGACGCGGCGCCGCGCGCGTTGCAGGCGCTTGTTGCTGCGCACGATACCGACGTAGTCCCACATGAAACGCCGCAGTTCGTCCCAGTTGTGCGACACCACGACCTCCTCGTCGGAATCCGTTACGCGGCTCTCGTCCCAAGGGGCGATCGACGGCAGGGGGTCATGTGCCTGCTGCGCAAGGCGCTGCAGAATGTCGGTGCGCGCGACTTCACTGAAAACCAGGCATTCGAGGAGCGAATTGCTGGCCATGCGGTTCGCGCCGTGGAGTCCCGTGTAAGCCGTCTCACCGATGGCATAAAGGCCATCCAGATCGGTGCGCGCTTCGCGATCCGTCTTGACACCGCCGCAGGTGTAGTGAGCTGCAGGAACCACGGGTAGCGGCTCCTTGCGCATGTCGAAGCCCAGTTCGAGGCAGCGTTGATGGATGGTGGGGAACAAACGCTCGATCTCGGCTGCCGGTTTGTGGCTGATGTCGAGGTAGACACAGTCGATGCCCAGTCGTTTCATTTCGTGGTCGATGGCACGGGCGACGATGTCGCGCGGCGCAAGTTCGCCACGCTCGTCGAACGCCGCCATGAAACGCGTTCCATCGGGCAGCAGCAGGCGTCCGCCTTCACCGCGCACAGCCTCGCTGATCAGGAACGACTTGGCTTCGGGGTGATAGAGACACGTCGGATGAAACTGGATGAATTCCATGTTGGCGATGCGACAGCCCGCACGCCACGCCATGGCAATGCCGTCGCCCGTGGCGACATCGGGGTTGCTGGTGTACAGATAGACCTTGCTTGCGCCGCCCGTCGCGAGTACGACGTTGCGCGCGGCAACGGCGATCACTCTGCCGCTCGGGATGTTGAGCAGATACGCGCCGTGGCAGCTACGCTGGCTGCGGCCAGCAACCGGTCGCTCGGCGGTTGCGAGGTCGACGGCGATATGGTGCTCGAACACGTTCACGTTGGGGTGGCCGTCGAGTCGGCGGACGAGTGTGGTTTCCACGGCATGACCTGTCGCGTCGGCAGCGTGGACGACGCGCCGGTGGCTGTGCCCACCTTCGCGGGTCAGGTGATAGCCAGAATCGCCGGTCTGAGGTGTACGCGTGAATTCGACGCCTTCTTCGAACAGCCAGCGGATATTGCCGGGCCCGTGCTCGACGACCATGCGAACGATCTCCTCGTCGCATAGACCGGCACCGGCGGCGAGGGTGTCGGCGACATGGGAATCGATCGAATCGCGTGCATCGAGGACCGCGGAGATGCCTCCCTGGGCATACAGCGTGTTGCCTTCCGTGAGTTCGCGTTTGGCGACCAGCGCGACGCTGACCTCGGGCGGCATTCGCAGGGCCAGGCTGAGCCCTGCTGCGCCGCTGCCGATGATCAGTACGTCGAATTCGAGAGGTTCGTTGTGGCGCATACCGTTGCTGGTCCCTGACGAAGCCCCCATAATCCGTGCTTATGACCGGGCGGTAAAGAGTCCTTTGGCTCCGATCCGGGGTATCGATACCCCGGATCTCGTCCGGCGAACACCAGATCCTTGGGTCTACGATGTCTTTTTTCTGCGATATGCCCCGAATCAGCGAACTTTACCTACCACAAGCGGTCAATGTTGTCAGGTCGTGTGAGCGCGCGTCGGGGCCATCCGGGGTAGTACACGGGTGAGCAACGACCGCGAAGCCGACCAGGCGCTCGTCGAGCGGGTACAGCGCGGCGACAAAAGGGCGTTCGACCTGCTGGTGCTCAAGTACCAGCACAAAGTCGGTAACCTGATTGCACGCTATATTCGTGACCCGTCGGAAGTGTTCGACGTCACCCAGGAGGCGTTTATCAAGGCTTACCGGGCGCTGCCGAATTTCCGTGGTGACAGTGCCTTCTACACTTGGCTGTACAGGGTCGCCATCAACACCGCCAAGAACCACCTGGCGGCGAAGGCGCGCCGACCGCCCGGCGAGGACATCGAGGCGGACACGGCCGAGCAGATGGACATGGGGGCGCCGCTGAAGGAGTTTGCGACGCCGGAGAATCTCGTGCTCGAGCGTGAGATTGCACAGACGATCCAGCAGGCACTCGACGAACTGCCCGACGATCTGCGTACTGCAATCACACTGCGCGAGTTGGACGGGTTGAGTTATGAGGAGATCGCACAAGCGATGGACTGCCCGATCGGTACGGTACGATCGAGAATCTTCAGGGCACGCGAGGCGATCGACGCCAAGCTGAAACCGCTGCTGGCGGCGGATTGAGAGAATCTGGCAATGAATAAGATTGATGGTGAAAGCATTTCGGCGCTCCTCGACGGCGAAGTCCCCCAGGAAGCCCATCGTCGGACCGTGTCCAATCTGTTGGAGGACGGCAAGCCGGCGCTCGATACCTACGGCCGCTACCGCCTCATCGGCGATCTGATGCGGGATGAATCGGCAAGGATCGTGTCGGTGGCGGATGCGGTGCACACGGCGCTGCGCGACGAACCGACCATCATGGCCCCACCGGCCAGACAGCGCGCGCGCTGGATGCGGCCTGCAGCGGGGCTGGCGGTTGCCGCTTCGGTGGCGGCTGCCGCGGTCATGGTCGCACCGCGCCTGATCGAGCCCGAGCCCCTGGCGCCGCAAAGCGTGGCGATGGCACCGTCGCTGCCGGTCGTCTCCCCGCAGTTGGTCGCGGCGGGTCCGGCAGCCGGCGATGGCAGTGTGGGCGCGGGCGCGGGGCGTTGGCAGGCGTTGGATCCCGATCTCGAAGATCGCCTCAACCGACTGGTCATCGAACATCACGAATTCGGCGGCCGCACTGGCGTCAATGGTCCCGTGCCGCACATCGGCTTCGTGAGCTATGGTGCACGCTGAGGTGCGCTGGGGCGGCCTCGTGGCCGCGGTGTTGCTGGGTAGCTCAGTCACTGTCGCGGCAGACGACCTGTCGCCAATGCAATTGCTCGACCGCATGAGTGATGCGGTCCGTCAGCGTGATTACGAAGGACATTTTGTCGTCCAGGCGGGTGATCACCTCGACGCTTTGTACCTTGTGCATCGTGTGGACGGCGGTGCGGAAAAAGAGCGTCTGGTATCGCTGACTGGAAAAGAGCGCGAGGTCATCCGTAGTGAAGAGGCCGTGGCGTGCCTGGCGCCCGAGCGCGATCAGCACATCAATGTACGGCGGCGCGCCGGTGACAGTTCTTTCTCGCCGCTACGTGCCGTCAACGCCAGTCAGTTGTCCGAGTTTTATCGCATGGCGTTGCTGGAACCTGAGCGTGTCGCCGGCCGCGACACATTGCAGGTCCTCATCGAACCCAAGGACGATCTGCGCTTCGGTTATCGGCTTTTCATCGATAGCGTGACCAGCTTGCCATTACGTACAGTGATGTTCGACGAGCGCGGCAACACCTTGTCGCAGATGATGTTCGTCGAACTCAAGACGGAAGGCTCGATCACCCCGATCGAGCGTGACATTTCAGCGATGCAGCGTGCACGAGCCGGCGAGGAGCGTGCGATCCCGGATGAGCGCCTGGCGCAACCGGGCTGGTCATTCTCCAGCCTGCCGCCGGGCTACCAGTTGCATGTCCATCGCTGGCGTGGGGTCGCCGAGGGAGTACGCGAGCACTTCATCTTCTCCGACGGTCTCGCAAACGTGTCAGTGTACGTGCAGCCTGCGCGCGGCGATGCGTTGAAGGGGGTCAAGAAGCTGGGCGCGGCACGGGCAGTGGGTCGCCTCGTGGCCAACCACGAGGTGATCGTGGTTGGCGAAGTCCCGGTGAAAACGTTGCAGTGGTTCACGCAGCACATCCAGGCGACAGCACCATGATCGAGCAGACTGCCTGCGTCGTCGCAATCGACAACGATCTCGTCGACGTCGAGATCATCCGCCAGTCGGCCTGCGGCAGTTGCAGTGCCGGCAAGGGCTGCGGTACGGCCCTGCTGGCAGATTGGTTTCCGAAACGCCGTCAGATCATCCGCCTGCCCAATACCCTGGGTGTGCGTCGCGGTGACCAGGTGGTCGTTGGGCTCGATGAACAGGTACTGCAACATGCGTCGCTTCTCGTCTACGGTGCGCCCCTCGCTGGATTGATTGGCGGTGCCGTCCTGGGCGAGAGGATCGGGCTCGCGCTGGACTGGACGTCGGAACTCGGCGCCGTCCTGGGTGGTCTACTCGGCATGATCGTTGCCCTCACCATCGTGCGTGCCTCGACTTTCGGTCGCACTCAGAAAGGCGACGATCAGGTCCGGTTGCTGCGCGTGACCGGGCGAGCTCCCGCAATATCGCCAGGCAGTCTGTCCACGGCAGTTGCGGCCGACCTATCGCTAGGAGTCAGGAAAAGCGAATGAACAAACTTGCTAAACCGAATTGTCAGTCTTGGTTCGGCGGCTTGATGCTGATCGGTGCGCTGCTTGCTGCGAGCAGCGTGCAGGCGCGTGCTCTGCCGGATTTCACCGTGCTTGCCGAAACCAATAGCCCGGCGGTCGTCAATATCAGCAGCGAACAAAAGACGCAGGTGCATCGTCGCATGCCGAAAGGCTTCTCGATGCCGGACCTGCCGGAGGACAGCCCGTTCAGCGAACTCTTCAAGCACTTCTTCGGTGAAGGCATGGAAGACTTCGGTGAACGTGAGAGCCAGTCGTTGGGCTCCGGCTTCGTCGTTTCGTCGGATGGTTACATTCTTACCAATCACCATGTGGTCGCGGATGCCGACTCGGTACAGGTGCGCTTCAGCGACCGCCGCAGCTACGAAGCCAAGGTCATCGGATCCGATAAGGCCAGCGATGTCGCCTTGATCAAAATCGATGCCGAGAACCTGCCGACGGTAAAAATCGGCAAGAGCAGCGATCTCAAGGTGGGTGAATGGGTGCTGGCAATCGGCTCGCCCTTCGGTTTCGACCACACGGTGACGGCGGGCATCGTCAGCGCGAAAGGCCGCAGCCTGCCGAGCGAGAACTATGTTCCATTCATCCAGACGGATGTCGCGATCAACCCGGGCAATTCGGGCGGACCTTTGATCAACATGGATGGCGAGGTGATCGGGGTCAACTCGCAGATCTACAGTCGCACGGGTGGCTTCATGGGGCTGTCGTTCTCGATTCCGATCGAGCTGGCGATGAACGTCGCCGACCAGCTGCGTGAACACGGCAGTGTCGCACGCGGCTATCTCGGCGTGCTGATCCAGGACGTCGACCGCAATCTCGCCGAGACCTTTGGCATGGACCAGCCGCACGGTGCGCTCGTGTCGCGCGTCATGGCGGGTTCGCCGGCCGACAAGGCGGGCCTGAAAGTCGGCGACGTGATCGTCGAGTTCAACGGTCGTCGTCTGCTCAACTCGAGCCAGTTGCCGCCGCTCGTCGGTACAAGCCGCGTCGACGAAAAAGCGTCGCTCAAGGTTTTGCGCAATGGTAAAGAGCGCGACATGTCGATCGTTGTCGGCCGTCTCGATGAAGGCGAGCAGCAGGCCGGTGGCAAGTCCCCCGAACCAGCCGCTCCCGACGAGATCGAGCAGCTCGGATTGTCGGTGATCGATATCGATTCCAAGGTGCGGGAGGAGCTCGGCCTGGATGAATCCGGCGGCGCGCTGGTCGGTGGGGTGTCTCCGGGCCCTGCCCAGGAAGCCGGTATGCGCCGCGGCGACATCGTGCTGATGTTCGACGGTGTCGATGTCAAAGATGCCGCACACCTACGAGAGTTGATCGAGCGGGCCGGCGACAAGCGCACGGTCGCCGTGCTGATCAAGCGCGCCGACAGCCCGTTGTTCCTCGCCTTGCGCCTGGGCGACTGACGACGGCGTGTCAACGGTCTTCTACTACCGCAACGGCTGCCATCTCTGCGAGGAGTTGGCGGCCGTATTGTTTCGCGGCTGGCCTGAACAGGCGGAGCGGATCGATTGGCGGGACGTCGACGCGGATTCCGCGTGGCGAGAGGAATACGGCCTGCGGGTGCCGGTGCTGCTCGCAGACGACGAACTCGTATGCGAATTGCGACCGGATCTGCAGCGTCTTTCCCGGTATTTCGGAGACCCGGTCAATTCGTTATAATTCCGGCGCTTAACGTCAGCCTCCCAAATCGGGAGGAAGCCTGAACGGAGCTTTCCACCGGGAAGTTCCGTTTTTTCATCCGCCAGGACCCAGCCGCAGTACCGCACCGCAATGACCGACCTCAGCCACATCCGCAATTTCTCGATCATTGCGCACATCGATCATGGCAAATCGACGATCGCCGACAGGTTCATCCAGGTGTGCGGTGGCCTCAGCGAACGTGAGATGGCGGCACAGGTTCTCGACTCGATGGATCTCGAGCGTGAGCGCGGCATCACGATCAAGGCCCAATCCGTCACGCTCGACTTCACGGCGGCCAATGGCGAGACGTATCAGCTGAATTTCATCGACACCCCGGGACACGTCGATTTCTCCTACGAAGTGTCGCGATCGCTAGCGGCCTGTGAGGGTGCGCTGCTCGTGGTCGATGCCGCGCAAGGCGTCGAGGCGCAGAGCGTGGCGAACTGCTATACGGCGATCGAACAGGGACTCGAGGTGCTACCGGTCCTGAACAAGATCGACCTGCCGTCGGCCGAACCCGAACGTGTGTGCACCGAGATCGAGGAGATCATCGGCATCGAGGCCGACAACGCGCTGCGTGTCAGCGCGAAGACCGGCCTCGGTATTCCGGAGTTGCTCGAAGCACTGGTTGCCAATATTCCTGCGCCAAAGGGCGATCCCGATGCACCGCTGCAGGCGCTGATCATCGATTCGTGGTTCGATGCCTACGTCGGCGTGATCTCCCTGATCCGCGTCGTCAACGGTGCGCTGCGTCCGAAAGACAAGATGCGCGTGATGTCGACCGGGCGTGTCTACCAGGTGGAGAAGGTCGGGGTGTTCACCCCCAAGCGATTCGATAAATCCCAACTCGGTACGGGTGAGGTGGGTTTCGTGATCGCCGGCATCAAGGACATCGACGGTGCACCGGTCGGCGATACGCTGACGCTGGAGAACCGCAAGGCGGACAAAGCACTGCCAGGTTTCCGCGAGGTCCGACCGCGTGTCTTCGCCGGCCTGTACCCCATCAGCTCGGACGATTACGACGCGTTTCGCGATGCGCTGCAGAAACTCAAACTCAACGATTCTGCGTTGCATTACGAGCCGGAGACCTCACAGGCGCTCGGTTTCGGTTTTCGTTGCGGCTTTCTCGGCATGCTGCACATGGAGATCGTGCAGGAACGACTGGAACGCGAATACGACCTCGACCTGATCACGACAGCGCCGACCGTGGTCTACGAGGTGGCATTGAACGACGGCAGTGTGCTGCAGATCGAAAACCCGGCGATGTTGCCCGATCAAGGCAAGTACCGCGAGGTGCGCGAGCCGATTATCGAGGCGCATATCCTCGTGCCCAAGGATCACCTAGGTAACGTGATCAATCTGTGCATCGAAAAGCGCGGTGTGCAGAAGAACCTTCAGTATCTGGCCGGCCAGGTGCAACTGGTTTACGAGTTGCCGATGAACGAGGTCGTGCTGGATTTCTTCGACCGGCTGAAATCGGTCAGCCGCGGCTATGCCTCGTTCGAGTACGAGTTCAAACGCTTCCAGACGGCGTCGCTCGTCAAGCTCGATATCCTGATCAACGGCGAACGCGTCGATGCGCTGTCACTGATCGTGCACCGCGACAATGCCGAGTCGCGCGGTCGTGAGCTGACGGAACGTATGAAAGAGATCATACCGCGGCAGATGTTCGAGGTCGCTATCCAGGCAGCGATTGGCAGCAAGATCATCGCGCGGTCGACGGTGAAGGCGTTGCGCAAGAACGTGACCGCGAAATGTTATGGTGGTGACGTGACCCGCAAGCGCAAGCTGCTGGAAAAACAGAAGGCGGGCAAGAAGCGCATGAAACAGGTAGGTAAGGTCGAAATCCCACAAGAGGCCTTCCTTGCCGTGCTGCAGGTTGGCAAAGACAACTAATGGGTCTGTGTGCGTGGACACCGCGCCGGGGCGCCCCATCGATCTCCAGGGAATAATATGCAGTCTACTTTGATCTTGGCTTTCTTCGCCCTGCTGGTTTGGGTGGTCATCGCATTCGGTATCGAGCAGGCCCTGGCGTTGGCGACAATCGTCTCGGGGGTGGTCTGGTTTGCATACCGACTGGCCAAGGGCAAGCCCGACGACGAGCAGAAGATACCGACGACCGTCGAGTACGCGCGCTCGTTCTTTCCGATCTTTCTGATCGTGTTGCTGCTGCGGGCTTTCCTCGTCGAACCGTTCCGCATCCCATCGGGCTCGATGATGCCGACCCTGCTCGTCGGGGATTTCATCCTGGTCAACAAGTACGCCTATGGCATTCGTATGCCTGTCACGAAGACCAAGCTGATCGACGTCGGCGAGCCGCAGCGTGGCGACATCGTGGTTTTCCGTTGGCCGGTCAATCCGCGCCTCGACTACATCAAACGCGTGGTCGGCTTGCCGGGTGACCGCGTGCGCTATCAGAACAAGACACTGTTCATCAATGGCGAACCGCAGACGGCTGAAGTGATAGGGCCCTATCAGCCTGAAGGTTCGGGCATGCGTGCCATCGGGTCGATCGAGGCGCGCGAAAAACTCGGCGAAGTCGAGCATTCGATCCTGGTCAACCCGCTGGCCGCGGATTTCAGCCCCTCGTGCGGTTTTCTCGGCTACCGCGAAGTGACCGTGCCGGAGGGCAAATACCTGATGGTGGGTGACAACCGCGACGATAGCAACGATGGGCGCTGTTGGGGATTCGTCCCGGAGGAGAATCTGGTCGGTAAGGCCTTTTTTGTCTGGCTGAGCTGGGATTGGCAGCGCTCGGGCTTCATCGCCCTGAGCCGGATCGGGGGCATCGGTAACGATTGATTGCCGTCGTCTAAGCTCACGCGGCAAGGTGCCGCTACACTAGGAAGGTCAATCGTAGGAACAGCGTCATGCAGCCAATCTCAGTCGCCCACAACCAGCGCGGAATGACCATGATGTCGTGGCTCATCGTGCTCGCGATCCTGGTGTTTTTCATGCTCATCGGTATCAAGATGGTGCCCACGTACCTTGAGAACTACTCGATCAGGCAGGTTCTCAAGAACATGGAGAACGACCGCGAGGTGCGCAAGATGACACCGTCGGAGATGAAGAAGTCGTTCACCAAGCGGTTGAAGATCAACAGCGTCTACGATTTCGACAACAACGCCATCAAGATTCGAAAAGAGAAGGGCGGTACGCTTTTCGCCGTCGATTATGAGATTCGCAAGCCCGTCGCTGGAAACGTGTACATCGTCATGACATTCTCGGAATCCGCGAATTTCCCCCCACCATGAGGCGACTGCAGCGGCGGATCGGGTACGAATTCAAAGATGCGTCGTTGCTCGAACGTGCGTTGACGCACAGGAGCCTGGGCGCGCGGAACAACGAGCGCCTCGAATTTCTCGGTGACGCGATCCTCGGCTTCGAGGTCGCGGAAAACCTGTTCCGCTCGGTCGACGACGCCAACGAGGGACAGCTGAGCCGCATGCGCGCGCATCTGGTGAAACGCGAAACCCTCGCCGCAATCGCGCGCGAGCTCGAGTTCGGCCAGATTCTGCGCTTGGGGGCGGGTGAGTTGCGCAGCGGTGGGCAGTCGCGTGACTCCATCCTTGCCGACGCGCTGGAGGCGGTGATTGCCGCCGTGTATCTCGATGGCGGCCTCGACGAGGCACGCGCGCTGATCCGTCGCTTGCTGGGTGCGCGACTCGCTGATCCAACCCCGGAAATTCAACGCAAAGATCCCAAGACGCGGCTGCAGGAACATCTGCAGTCGCTCGGTCGACCGCTGCCGCAATATGATGTCGTCGGCGTCGCCGGCGATCAGCACGATCAGACGTTTCGCGTGTCCTGCTCCACGGGGCTGGCGCCCGATGTGGAAGGTCGGGGTAGCAGTCGGCGAAAGGCCGAGCAAGCCGCGGCCAAAGCCATGCTCAAGCAGTTGGAGGCAGGTAATCAATGACCCATCGTTCTGGCTATGCCGTACTGGTCGGGCGACCCAATGTCGGCAAATCGACGTTGCTCAACCGCGTGCTGGGACAGAAGCTCGCCATCACGTCGCACAAGCCGCAGACGACGAGGCACCGCATCCTCGGAATACTGAGTCGACCCGAAGGTCAGATCGTGTTCGTCGACACGCCGGGAATCCACGAGCGCGGCGGCAAGGCGATGAATCAGTATCTCAACCGTACGGCGCATACGGCCCTGTTGGATGTCGACGTCGTCGTCTTCGTCATTCAGGCGCTCGTGTGGACGGGTGAAGACGAACGCGTGCTTGACGCCATTCGCAACGCGGGCATCCCGGCGATCGCCGTTGTCAACAAAGTCGATTTGGTGACGCCCAAGGAAGCGCTGCTGCCGTTTCTGGAAACGCTTTCGTCGCGTCACCCGTTCGTCGACGTGATCCCCGTGTCAGCACGCGATGGCGACAACGCGGATGCGCTTGTCATGAGTGTACTGTCACGCCTGCCCGCAGGTGAGGCGATCTTTCCCGAGGATCAGATCACCGACCGTTCCGAACGTTTCTTTGCCGCCGAGCTGTTGCGTGAACAGTTGATTCGGCGGTACCACCGCGAACTGCCTTACTCCGTGACGGTCGAGATTGAGCGTTTTGAAGAACACGACGGCCGTTACGACATCGGCGCGGTGATCTGGGTGGAACGCGAAAGCCAACGCGCGATCCTGCTTGGCAAGGGCGGGGAGGCGATGAAGCAGACGGCGACGGCCGCACGCAAGGCCATGAACAGCTTTTTCCAGACGCGCGTTCATCTCGAAGTATGGATCAAGGTGAAGAAGAGCTGGTCGAGTGACGAGGCCAGTCTGGTGTCGTTGGGCTATACGGAGTGAGCCGTGAGCGGCGAGACACAGGTCACTGCGTACCTGCTGCATTCACGTCGCTACCGTGACAGCAGCCTGATCGTCGACCTGTTCTGTCGCGAGCTCGGGCGGGTTTCCTGCGTTGCCCGCGGGGCATTGCGGCCAAAGAGCAGCCTGCCGGTACGGCATCCGTTCCAGGCCCTATCGGTTGCCTTCCAGGGCCGCGGAGAGCTGCCGACCCTGGTGCGTGCCGAGGCGCTACAGGTGCCGGTCGCATTGTCGGGGCAACGCCTCTATTGCGGTTTCTATCTCAACGAGTTACTGCTCAAACTGACGGTGAGGCACGATGCCCACCCGTCCCTGTTCGACGTGTATGCCGAATCGCTGAACAGCCTGGCAGACAATTCACCGCTCGAGCCGGTGCTCAGGCGGTTCGAGGTCAGGTTGCTGGAGGAGCTTGGCCTCGGTCTGACCCTCGATCACGACCACGAGGGTCAGCCGTTGTACGCGGATCAAATGTACACTTACAGCATCGATGCCGGGCCGGCGCCCGTGACGGGCGTGCACACCGATGCACTGCGCGGCGATACACTGTTGGGATTGCGCTCGGGCGAGTTCGCCAACGACGCGGCGCTGCGCGAGGCGCGTACGCTGATGCGCAAGGTGATTGATTACCACCTGGATGGTAAGCCCTTGCACAGCCGAACGCTGTTTCGTTGATACTGGATATTGCAAAAGACGCGAAGAACCGATGGCAAGCTACGAACGACTGTTGGGTGTGAATATCGACCACGTGGCCACCTTGCGGCAGGCGCGAGGAACACGTTATCCGGAGCCGACGCAGGCGGCGCTTGTTGCCGAGCAGGCCGGTGCCGATTCGATCACGCTGCATCTTCGCGAAGATCGGCGACACATCCAGGATCGCGATGTCGACGTGTTGGCCGGGATGCTGCAGACGCGGATGAATCTCGAGATGGCCGCGACAGCAGAGATGCTCGATATCGCATGTCGCATCAAACCTGCAGACTGCTGCCTGGTGCCGGAGCGCCGCCAGGAACTCACCACCGAGGGCGGCCTTGATGCGGCATCCAATATCGCCTATCTCCGCGATTACTGTGCGCGCCTTGCTGAAGTCGGCGTGCAGGTGTCACTGTTCATTGATGCCGATCCGCGGCAGTTGGACGCGGCGCACGAAATCGGAGCGCCGGTGGTAGAAATTCATACAGGTCACTACGCCGAGGCACATAATCGAGAAGCCGCTTCGGTCGCGCTCGCGGCAATCGCCAACGCGGTCACGCACGGTTTGCAGCTGGGGTTGCAGGTCAACGCCGGGCATGGGCTCGACTACCATAACGTCAAAGCCGTGGCGGCTATCGAAGGGATCCTGGAATTCAATATCGGGCATGCGATCGTCAGTCGAGCGGTGTTCAGCGGTCTGCATGCCGCTGTCGCTGACATGAAACGGCTTCTGCAACCGTCTGCAACCTGATCCGCTCAGAGTTCGGCGATCCGTCCGGCTTCGTACTCGATGCGTTCGAGTAGGACCTTCACCGCCGCTTCGTCTTCGAGCGAAATCGCGGGTTGCAGATCGGCCAATGTGCGGTATAGAGCGGGTACGCCACAGACGGCAGCTGCACCGTGCAGGCGGTGAGCAAGCTGCCATAGTTCGGGCCAGTCGCGCTCGCCCACCTTCTGTTTCAGTTCGTCAACCGAACCAGGCAGATCGTTGCGCAACTCCGAGAAGAGTTTGCTGGCGATGCTCTGCGATCCGCCAGCAATCCGCAGTGCCTGCTCTTCGTCGCGTACCGGCCAGTCGCGCACCGGCGTGGACTCGGTGGTGGCCTTGACATAGGGCGTCGGCAAGCGACCCGCCAGAATATCGATGACTGTCGTACGCAGTTCATCCTCGTTGACGGGCTTGATGAGGAACCGGTCGATCCCGGCGCGAGCGATGTCACGCTGATTCTTTTCTGCCGCATCTGCGGTCAGGGCGACAATGTGCAGTGGTCGCCCACTCTCCATCTCGTGGAGATGACGCGCCGCATCGAGCCCATTCATCCGTGGCATGTGGACGTCGAGGAAGGCCATATCGACCGCATTCCTGGCTGCCAGTTCGACCGCCTCGTCACCGTCGGTAGCCTGTAACACCGCGGCACCCATGTCGGTCAGCAGATGCGTGATCAGCTGCAGGTTGATCGGATGATCGTCGGCAGCGATACACACCTTGCCCTGCAGCAGCGGCCCCGCTTCATCGATCGGGTTGCTGCCAGCCGCTGCCGGCGTCGGGAAAGCGGGGGGAGCGGCCGGCGTGCCCGCGCGCAGACAGTCGCGCAGGCTCTGATGCAGGTGGCGGCGATTTGGGGGTTTGCTCAGGCACACGTTGACGCCGTGATTGGTGAACCGCGCGAGCAGTTCTTCGTCGGAGCTGGATACGAGCGCAATCACGGGCAGTCGGTATTCCTCAAGGATTCTTTCGATCAGGTGCAGCGTCTCTTTGACATGGCGCTCGTCGTCCGAACAGCCGACCACCACCAGTGCATAACGTGTCATGTCGAGGTCGGCGATTTCGGCTTCGCGCGAGATATCGTCGACGGCCAGGCCGAGATCGTTGAGGGCGTTGCGCACCGAGATGCGTGAGAGGTTATGACGTTCGATCAACAGGCCGCGGCGATTCAACGGTGGCGAGTGGCGCACGGCGGGTTCGTCGGGGTCGCGCTCGAGCTGTAGTGTCACGCGGAACACCGAGCCTTCGCCGAGCCGGCTTGTCACGTTGATCTGCCCGTTCATGGCGACGGCGAGCGCGTGGCAGATGCTCAGACCGAGGCCGGTGCCGCCGAACAAGCGGTTGGTATTGGCGCTGCCCTGGTCGAACGCAAGGAACAGGCGCTGCTGTTCCCCGAGGGGGATGCCGATGCCGGTATCACTGACGGCGAACGTAACGTTGAGCGTGTGCTCGTCCTCCTCGTCGACCATGACGCGGACGACGATCTCTCCCTGTTCTGTGAACTTGACGGCATTGCCGAGCAGGTTGTTGAGGATCTGAATGATGCGGGTTTCGTCGCCCACCAGATAGTCAGGCACGTCGCTGTACACCATGGACACCAGTTCCAGGTGCCGTGCGTGTGCTTGCGGTGCCCACAGGGTGACCGCACTCTCCACCGATTCACGCAGCTGAAACGGTTCGTGGTTGAGTACCAGCTTGCCGGACTCGAGCTGGGAAAAATCGAGGATATCGTCGACGATGCGCAATAGCGACGACGCGGACTTCTGAATTGTCGTGAGAAAATCATTTTGTTTTTCATTGAGATCCGTCTTTGCCAGCAGACGGGTGAAACCGATGATGCCATTCATCGGCGTGCGGATCTCATGGCTCATGTTGGCGAGAAACTCGGATTTCGCGCGGTTGGCTTCGATTGCACGGCGGCGAGCGAGATCGAGTTCCGCGTTGCGGATCTCGATCACTTCCATACTCTCCTGCGCCTCGCGCGTGGCTTGATCGATCTTGTCCTGCAGCCGGTCCTGGGCCATGGCCAACTCCTCGGCCATGGCGTTGAATCCCGATTCGAGCCCGCCCATCTCACCGTCCGAAACGCGCATCACGTGCACGTCGCGCTCGCCGTCCTGCACCCGCTTCATGGCGCGGTTGACGATTTTCAGCGGACGCAGCATGTGGCGCAGTCGGTAGGCGGCGATGAACAAGGTTACGGTGAGGGCGAGGGCGACGACGAACAGCCATGCGACGGCCAGACCCGGACGTTGCTCGCCGAGCCAGAGATAAACGGCAAATAGCACAGCGATACTGAGCACCGGCACGAGCGTGACAAGGTATTCGCGGTAATAAACGAGATCGGAGCGGTAGAACTTGGGGGGCTTCAGCGCCATGCGTGTGCGTTCCGCGGCTATGTCGTTTGCAGTGCCTGCCCCGGCGATACTACCTCGTTTTGCCGGCAGTGATTGAGTAAACTGGGCGCATGGAATACCCAACGATCGAAGCCACCGTCGGCAATACCCCGCTGGTACGCCTGCAGCGAATCCCGGGGGCCAGCAGCAACGTAATCCTGGCCAAGCTCGAGGGCAACAACCCGGCGGGCTCGGTCAAGGATCGCCCGGCCCTGTCGATGATCCGCGGCGCCGAAGCACGTGGCGAGATCCGACCCGGCGACACCCTCATCGAAGCCACGAGCGGCAACACCGGTATCGCGCTGGCGATGGCTGCCGCAATCCGCGGATTCCGCATGGTCTTGATCATGCCCGAGAATCTGAGCGTGGAGCGTCGCGCCGCCATGCGTGCCTACGGCGCAGAGCTGATTCTCGTCACCCGCGAACAGGGCATGGAGGGTGCGCGCGATCTGGCGCTGGCCATGGAGCGCGAGGGACGCGGCAAGGTTCTTAACCAATTCGCCAATGCCGATAATCCGCGCGCGCATTACGAAACCACCGGGCCCGAGATCTGGCGTGACACCGGCGGTCGTGTCACGCACTTCGTCAGCGCCATGGGTACCACGGGTACGATCACGGGCACGGCGCGTTTTCTGCGCGAACAGCAGCCTCGTCCGCAGATCATTGGCGTCCAGCCCGCCGAGGGCTCGTCGATTCCGGGGATCCGGCGCTGGCCGCCGGCGTATGTGCCGGAGATTTTCGATGCGACGCTCGTGGACCGCGAAATCGACGTCGATCAGGATACCGCCGAAGAGATGACACGGCGCCTGGCGGCCGAGGAGGGCATCTTTTGTGGAGTGTCCTCGGGCGGCGCCATTGCCGCCGCGGTGCGGCTTTCGGCAGAAGTCGAGAATGCCGTCATCGTGACGATCATCTGTGACAGAGGCGACCGCTATCTGTCGACCGGCATCTTTCCGTCGGAATGACGGCGATGCATTTCTCGGTGTTCGCATTGGCCAGCGTGGCGGACGTCGCCACCACACGCCGCCTTTACGCCCTGGACGATCTCGACGATAAGGCGGTGTCCAAGGTCCTATTCCATCAGCGCAAGCAGCAGACGGGATCGAGTGAAGCATTGCGCTGGGATCAGCGCATGCTGGTCGGCATCAGTGTCATCGAATACGGCTCTGCCGGCTTGCGGGTGACATCATGCGACTTCAGTACTGGCGAGGAACGCACAATGCTCGATGCCTATTACGCGGCCGCCGCACGCAATCCGCGTGTCGTTTGCTGGGACGGGCGCGACCTCGACAGGCCGTTGCTGCATTTTCGCTCCTTGATGCACCGGGTCAGCGCGCCTGCCTACTGGAATGCTGCCGGTGGCGCGGCGGCATCTCACGTCGATATCCGTGCGAGCCTGGCCCCGCCCGGAGACGATCTGCCGTCACTCGATGTGACGGCGCGCAAGTTGGGCTATCCCGGCATGCTGGGTCGTGACGATGATGATGTGCATACGGCCTGGTTGCGGCGCGAGCCGGAAGCGGTGAGAGCATATGTGGAAGTGGCCGCACTCAACACGTTTCTACTGACGTTGCGGCTATTCTCGATGACCGGGGAAATAGACGCCGACGCGGCACGGGAGGCCGAGGATTCCGTGCGTGCATGGCTGCATCAGCGTGCACAGACGCACCACCTTGCCGCGTTCCTTGATGCCTGGAGGGATGCCTGAATGGGCGGCAGACGGCGGCGACAGAGGCCGCCCGAAGGTGAATTCACCGCCGAGATCCATGATATGGCGCACGATGGACGCGGTGTGGCGAAGGTCGAGGGCAAAGCGACCTTCATCCATGGTGCGCTGCCCGGCGAAGAAGTCCGTTTCCGTTACCTGAGTCGTCGTCGCAGTCACGACGAGGGGCAGGTGGTCGGCGTAGTGCGCGCATCACCCGACCGTGTCATGCCACAGTGCGAACAGTACGGCGTGTGCGGTGGTTGCAGTCTGCAACACATGGCGGCTGACGCTCAACTGACCGCGAAACAAGGCGTGCTTCTCGACAATCTGCGCCAGCTCGGTGGGGTCGAGCCCGAACGGGTTCTGCCGCCATTGCGCAGCAGCTCTCCCTGGGGCTATCGGCGCAAGGCGCGACTCGGTGTCAAGAACGTGCCCCGCAAGGGCAAGGTCCTGGTTGGTTTTCGCGAGCGCGGTTCGAGTTTCGTCACCGACGTAGAACGCTGCCATGTGCTGCATCCGCATGTCGGCGAGCTACTGCCGGCACTCAGTGCGTTGATTGAATCACTGACTATCAGTCAGCGCCTGCCACAAATCGAGGTGGCCATGGACGATGCGCGCTGCGTGCTTGTCCTGCGCGTGCTCGATCCGCTGGGCGAAGGCGACGGACAACGATTGCGCGCGTTCGCCGAGCGCCACGACGTCGTGTTCTACCTGCAGCCCGGCGGGCCGGAAAGTGTCGTTCCGCTCGACGGCAGCATCGACCTGCACTATCGCCTGCCCGACGACGACCTCACGCTGTGGTTTCTGCCCGGAGACTTCACCCAGGTCAACAGCGACATCAATCGACAGATGATCGCGCACGCCATGGCGTTGCTCGAGCCCTCGTCCGATGAGCGGGTGCTGGACCTGTTCTGCGGTATTGGCAATTTCACGCTGCCGATCGCCCGCCGCGCAGCGCATGTGGTGGGTGTGGAGGGCGATGCGGGACTCGTGGCGCGTGCACGTGACAACGCACATCGCAATGCAATCGACAACGCCGAATTCTTCGCCGCCGATCTGTACGCCGATCTCAGCGCCGAACCCTGGTTGCGCGAGCGTTACGACAAGGTCCTGCTCGATCCGCCACGCAGTGGGGCATACGAAGTGCTGCCGCTGTTGGCCCGCCTGGGCGCCCGTCGCCTGGTTTATGTATCCTGTTACCCTGGCACGCTGGCGCGTGATGCCGGCGAGCTGGTGAAGCATCACGGCTACCGACTGGTCGCGGCCGGCGTGATGGACATGTTCCCGCATACGGCTCACGTCGAGTCCATTGCACTGTTCGACAAGGACTAGGCATGGGTACGGAGATCGAACGCAAGTTCCTGCTGCGCTCTGACGCGTGGCGAGATGAAGCGCATGATGCGCAGCGATTCGTCCAGGGCTACTTGTCGCGTGGTGACGCCACGGCCGTGCGCGTGCGCATTGCCGGGGCATCGGCGGAACTCAACATCAAGCATTCCATCGACGGTGTGCATCGGCTGGAGTACGAGTACCCCCTGCCGCTCGACGACGCACGCGAACTCATCGAAAAGGTCGCACTGCGGCCGCTGATCGACAAGACGCGGCATTACGTGCGGCGAGGCGGCCACCTCTGGGAGATCGACGAATTCCATGGCGACAATGCCGGACTGATCGTGGCAGAGATCGAACTCGATACGGCCGACGACGAGTTCGAACGTCCCGATTGGCTGGGTGACGAGGTGTCGACCGACGCGCGTTACTACAACAGCAATCTGAGCAGGCATCCCTATTCGACATGGTGAGGTACTGGCTTGCGGGTGTGCTGGTACTGCTGGCGGCCTGCAGCGATAGGACATCCTCCACGACCATCGTTTTTGCCGTTGCCACGGCGCCATCAATGCTCGATCCACGACTCGCGAGCGACGCTGCATCGGAACGCGTGAACGCCTTGTTGTACGACCGCCTTGTCGAGCTCGATGAACACGGCAATCCGCAACCGAAGATGGCAAATTGGGAAGCAGTGACCGATCGTCGCTTCCGCCTGCATCTGCAGGCCGACAGAGCGTCGTTTTGGGATGGCCGCGTACCGGATGCTGATGATGTCGTCGCCACGTATCTCGGCATACTGAATCCGCGGCTCGCTTCACCGCATGCTGGCGGGTTGTCGCACATCGATGCCATGCGCGCGCTCGATGCGGAAACCATAGAGGTCGAGTTGTCACACGCCGATCCGTTGTTTCCCGCACGTCTGACCATCGGCATATTGCCGGCGGCGACTGCGCGGCAGCCTCATGCCTTGACCGACCCCATGGGCAGCGGAACGTTTGCGTTCGTGCAGCGTCGTGCCGACGACAGCCTGATTGTGCGCCGTCGTAGCGACGGCCAAGAGATCGCTTTCGAAGCCGTTGCCGATCCAACGATGCGCACGCTCAAGCTGTTGCGCGGTGAAGCCAATCTGCTGCAGAACGATCTGCCACCCGAACTGCTCGACTATCTGGCGGGGCGGCCTGATGTCGCGCTGCAGGCCCGACCTGGCACCACGTTCGCCTACCTCGGATTCAATCTCACCGACCCGGTGCTCGCACAACGCGAGGTGCGCGCCGCGATCGCACACGCCATCGACCGCGCAGCGATTGTCCGTTATCTGTTCGCCGGACGTGCCGAACCTGGCGAATCGGTACTGCGCCCCGAGCATTGGGCCGGTGCCGATGGTCTGCAGGCACGGATCTACGATCCGGAGCGGGCGCGGCGCCTGCTGCACGAAGTCGGTTACGAAGCAGACCGCCCACTGACGCTGAGTTACAAGACGAGTACGGACCCGTTGCGACTGCGCATTGCGCACGTGTTGCAGCAGCAGCTTGCGCAGGTCGGCATAACCCTGCAGATCGCCAGTTATGACTGGGGCACCTTCTTCGGTGACATCAAGGCCGGCCGGTTTCAGATGTACAGTCTCGCCTGGGTGGGCGTAAACAGCCCGGACATTCTGCGCTACGCCTTCCACAGCGTCTCGCAGCCACCGGCTGGTGCCAATCGCGGGCGCTACCGGTCCGTCGTCGTGGACCGGCTCATCGAGACGGCTGAAACGCTGTCGGCGACACAGGCCGCAGTTCTGCTGCGCGAGGTGCAGCGGCAGGTACACGAGGACGTGGTCTATGTGCCTCTGTGGTACGAGTCCAATGTCGCCGTCAGCCGCGGTGTGGCAGGCTATGTGCCCGGATATGATGGCAATTACCTGGCGCTGGAGAACGTAAGGCGGAGCGATGCACGCTGAGGGTGAAACCTGGATCCACGTGGACCTGGAACGCCAGGAGCTGCTGTTGTACGCAGGTCGCGAGGTGCAGGCGCGTTGGCCCGTATCGACCGCGCTGAACGGGCCCGGCGAATGCGTCGACAGCGGTTGCACGCCGCGTGGTGAACACCGCGTGCGCCTGCGCATCGGTCAGGGGTGCCCGCTCAACACCGTCTTTGTCGCGCGCCGGCCGACGGGTGAGATCTACGATGAATCGTTGCGTGAGGCATTTCCGACGCGCGACTGGATCCTCACCCGCATTCTGTGGCTGACCGGTACCGAGCACGGCTTCAATCGTGGCCGGGATTGCGACACTCTGCGTCGTTTTATCTACATCCATGGCTGCCCTGACCACGAGCCGATGGGCGTGCCGGTTTCGCACGGCTGCGTGCGAAGGCGCAATCACGATATCGGGCAACTCTTCGATCGTGTGGCAACCGGCACGCGCGTGGTTATCGGCGAACTGCCACAGGTACGCGATGACTAGGTTGATGGGTGGCGTGCTCGATACGCTGGTCGTGTTGTTTGGCGTCAGCTTGCTGGTGTTTCTGTTACTCGCCGTGGTGCCGGGTGATCCCGTCGATGTGGTACTCGGGGAGTCGGCGCAGCTCGCCGACAGGCAGGCCATGCGTCAGGCCCTGGGGCTGGATCAACCGCTGCCTGTGCGCGGGCTGCAATTCTTCCACGACCTTGTGCGTGGCGATCTCGGGATGTCGCTGATCCAACGCAAACCGGTCACGATGCTGATCGCAGACAGGTTACCGGCGACGCTGCTGCTGGCTGTTTCCGCATTCGCCGTCGTTGTTGCCATCGCCTTACCCGCCGGCCTTATTGCAGCGAGGCACCACGATCGTTGGCCCGATCGCGCCGTACAGGCCGTGGCATTGCTCGGTCTGTCCATCCCGAACTTCTGGCTCGGTCCATTGCTGGTGTTGCTGTTCTCGATCGGACTCGGCTGGCTGCCCGTGAGCGGTAACCAGGGCCCCGCGAGTCTCGTGCTGCCGGCGCTCACGTTGGGGCTGTCGATGGCGGCCGTCAGTACGCGCATGTTGCGGGCAAGCCTGCTCGAGATCATGTCGCAGCCCTACCTGCGAACAGCGCGCTGCAAAGGGCTGGGCGAGGGGGCTGTGATGTGGCGGCATGCGCTGCCCAATGCCATGGCACCGCTGGTGACCGTGCTCGGGCTGCAACTCGGCGCACTGCTCGCGGGCGCCGTGATCACGGAGGTCGTATTCGCGTGGCCAGGCATTGGCACGTTGCTCATCGACGCGATCCGGCAGCGGGACTATCCGGTCGTGCAGGGCGTCGTGTTGGTGATCGCCGTCGGGTACGTGCTCAGCAACCGGCTCGCCGATCTCGTCGTCGCGCGCATCGACCCCAGGATATCGACGCCATGACCACGCGCCTGGCTCTGGGCGTGATGCTGGTCTGGTGTGCGGCGGCGTTGACCGGTGTGTCGGCGCCATTGCATCCCGACGCGATCGAGCTGACGCGGATTCTCGAACCACCGTCGTCGACCAACGTGCTCGGCAGCGATGACCTGGGTCGACCCGTGCTCGATCGGCTGCTTGCCGGCGCTGCGGTGTCGCTGCTCGTCGCCCTCGTGACCGTCACGCTATCGGCCACCATCGGCATCGCGGTCGGTCTGTTCGCGGGTTATGTCGGTGGTTGGGCCGATCGCATCATCGGCCGGGTTGTCGAGGTGTTTCTGGCGTTCCCGGGCATGCTGCTGGCCATCGCCATGGCGGCCATGCTCGGTCCTGGGCTGGACAATGTCATCATCGCCCTGGCAACGATGGGGTGGGTTGGCTATGCGCGCCTGGTGCGCGTGCAGGTCATGACGCTGAAACAGCGCGACCACGTACTCGCCGCACGTGCCCTGGGCCGGCGCGATCTGGCGATCGTCGGTCGCCATCTACTGCCCCTGGTCATGGCGCCGGTCTGGGTCGAGGCGAGTTTTGGCGTCGCTGCGGCAGTCATTGCCGAGGCGGGACTCTCGTTCCTCGGGCTCGGTATCCAGCCGCCCGCCGCTTCCTGGGGTGGGATGATCCGTGATGGCGTGCGCTATCTGCTGGTCGCGCCGCATCTGGTGTTGGCACCGGGTATCGCGTTGTTCGCTGTGGTAATGGCTGCCAATCTGCTGGGTGACGCGCTGCGCGACCGGCTCGACGTCACTTTACGTAGTACGCGGTAAAATACAGATCGTTGACGATGGTCTGACCGGTGAGTTCTTTGAGCTGTGCCTGTGACGCCTCGAGTGCCGCCTTGCGCAGGCCCTCCTTGCCATCGCGTGTCAGCAGTTGTTGACCGTCCTGCCCCGCGATGAGCATAAGGATCGCATGGCGGAGGGCTGGCGAATGCAGTTCGATCTTCGGAATATCGGCCGCCTGTTCCGTCATCAGCTGGATATCGCAGCGAATATACTTCGGGCCACCGGTCAGGTTGCTGACGATCGACGGTTTGAGGGCGTAGTAGCCGATTTCCGGGGGCGCCTGTTCTTCATCGGCGGCGACGGCGAGTGTCGGCGTCGAAACCAGTGTGAACATCGCCAAGAAAGCCAAGAAATAACTATGCATTGCCAACAACCTCTTCATTCAGCACGTGCCTTGCGGGTCATTCACCTTGTTTTGTCGCGAGGTTCGCGCTGATGCTGCATGGACCGGTCATGGTCGATCTGCTGGGAACGGAACTCACTGCGGCCGACGAGCGGCTGCTGTGCCATCCGGCCACGGGCGGCGTCATTCTGTTTGCTCGCAACTACGAATCTCCGCAGCAGGTCTATCGGCTGATTCGTGCGATTCATGAGCTGCGCTCGCCACACCTGCTGGTCGCCGTGGATCAGGAAGGCGGGCGTGTCCAACGCTTCCGCGAAGGCTTTACGCGCCTCCCGGCCGCGGCACAGATCTATCGCCGCTGTGACGGCGATCTCGCCGCATCTCGGCACGCGGCTCATGAACTGGGCTGGCTGATGGCGGCGGAGCTGCGTGCCGTGGGTGTCGATTTCAGCTTTGCCCCCGTACTCGATATCGATTGCGGTGTGAGCGGTGTTATCGGGGATCGCGCTTTCGGCGGCAGCGCCGAAGTCGTTGGTCACCTCGCGGGCGCATGGATGGCAGGTGCCCGGGAAGCCGGCATGGTCAGCGTCGGCAAGCACTTTCCGGGGCACGGTGCGGTGGCGGCAGACTCGCATACCGATCTGCCCATCGATGCACGGCGACTCGATGACATCCTGCAACAGGATGTTCGGCCGTTTGCACGCCTCATCGACGGCGGTCTCGAAGCCGTGATGCCGGCACATGTCGTGTTCTCTGCATGCGACGGCGAACCGGCCGGGTTCTCGCGCTTCTGGCTGCAGGACATCCTGCGTGACCGGCTGCACTTCCAGGGCGTGATTTTCAGTGACGATCTCAGCATGGCGGCCGCGGAACAGGCGGGGTGCTACGCCGAGCGTGCACATGCGGCGCTGCGCGCAGGTTGCGACATGGTGCTGGTATGTAACAATCCCGACGGCGCCGCGGAGGTCCTCGATGCCCTGGCGACCTATCACGATCCGGTGGCACAGTCGCGCACGGCCCGTCTGCATGGGCGTGTCGCGCAGCGTTGGGATCGTTTGCACGAAACGCCACGCTGGCGCAGCGCTGTCGATCTCGCGGCACAATTGTCCGCAGAAGACAATTTGACACTCAATCTCGGTGATCGACCATGAACGACCTTAGAAACGAGGCCGAACGTGTCATGCGTGAGGCCGACTGTCTGCACGACCATCATGTCGTAGAACGTGCCTTCGATGACATGGCACAACGTATCAGCAGCGATATGGCTGGTGGTGATGTCGTGGTCGTGTGTGTGATGAACGGTGGCCTGGTCGCGAGTGGCCAGCTGTTGCCGCGACTGGAATTTCCGTTGCGCGTGGACTACATGCATGCAAGCCGTTATCGCGAACGTACGCACGGCGATGAGCTGCACTGGAAGGTCGAGCCGACGCAAGACCTGGCAGGCAAGGATGTATTGATCGTCGACGACATCCTCGACGAGGGTTACACACTCGACGCGATCTTGCGTTTCTGCCGCCAAACGCGGCCTGCCAGCCTGCGCGCCGCGGTGCTGGTGCAGAAGCTGCATGACCGTGGTGTGCGGCCGCCTGTCGATTATGTCGGTCTCACCGTGCCCGATCGCTACGTGTTCGGTTACGGTATGGACTACAAGGGTTATTGGCGAAACGCGCGCGGCATCTACGCCGTGGCAGGATAAGCAAGGGGACGGGTGCAAGATGCAGACGCTCGGCATTATCGGCGGTTCGGGACTCACGCGACTCAAGGCATTGAGTGTCGAACGCCAGGAGGTGATCACCACGCCCTATGGCGAACCGTCGGCACCGTTGACCTTCGGTCGCTTCGATGGCACGCAGGTGGTGTTCTTGCCGCGCCATGGGCCGTCGCACACCATCCCGCCGCACCGCGTCAACTATCGCGCCAACCTGTGGGCGATGCGCGAAGCCGGTGTCGAACGGATCATCGGCATGGCTGCGGTGGGCGGCATCACGCCACCGATGGCACCGGGCGTGCTGGCCGTGCCCGACCAGATCATCGATTACACCTGGGGCCGGGATCACACACTGTACGAAGCCGATCTGAGCAGCGTCACCCATATCGATTTTACCGACCCGTATTGTGCGGGCTTGCGCAGTGACCTGCTTCGGGCCGCACGGTCCGCTGATGTGGAGGTCTTTGACGGCGGCACCTACGGCGCGACGCAGGGGCCGCGCCTCGAAACCAGCGCAGAGATCCGGCGCATGGAGCGCGACGGCTGCGACCTCGTCGGCATGACGGGCATGCCGGAGGCGTCGCTCGCCAAAGAACTCGGTCTTTGCTACGCCTGCCTGGCATTGAGCGTGAACTGGGCAGCAGGCAAAGAGGACGGCCCCATCACGATGGCCGAGATCGAGCGTTATCTCGAAGAGGGCATGGGACGTGCGCGCAAAGTGCTCGCGGCAGTGGCCGGCGCGTGAGGGCGACGCTGCTGGCGCTCAGCATCTCGTACGCGGCCGCCGCACATGGTGAGGTCGTGCCGGCGCCATTCACCAAAGGCATGCAGGCACTCATGCGCGGTGACTACGCCGAGGCCTATTGTCTGTGGAAGCCCCTTGCGGAGTCGGGCTATGCCGAAGCCCAGTATCATCTGGGGTGGTTGTACGCGAACGGCAACGGTCTCGCCGTCGACATCACACACGCGCTGGCGTTGTGGGGGGCAGCGGCCGATCAGGGGCATGCCGATGCGCAGTTCGCCGTCGCACTTGCCTACACCACGGGCGATGGGCTGAAGAAGGATCTGAACGAAGCCGTTGCCTGGTATCTGCGCGCGGCACGACAGGGCCACCAGGATGCGCGAGACATTTTACTGAGACTCAATGGCGACCGGTCTGTGAATCTGCTCGATGAGCATCCCGAGGTGGTCGAGGAAAACTGGTTCGGCTGGACGGGTGAAGTCAGTGGTGAACGGATCAATGTTCGCGGGGGACCAGGCACCAATCACAAGATCGTGGCGACCCTGACTCGGGGTACGCTGGTACGCGTCGTGGGCCGGCGCGGTGACTGGTTCATGGTGGTGTTGCCGGATGACGACGGCAACATGACGCACAACCGCACGGCATGGATTTATCGCACTTTGCTGAGCAGCGCGAGCGGATAGGCCATAATCGGGCTTTGAATACGTTCTGACGGCGTTGAGCCGAAGAGGGAAGCGATGACGACGGTGAAGACATCGGGGGGAAGTGGCCTGTTTTCCAAACTGGTCGTAGTGGTGCTGCTCGCGCTCGCGGTCGGCCTGTATCTGAAGATCGTGATGATCGAGGGCAAGGCACACTACAGTGCACCTGCCCAGCAGGCGAGCCTGCGCGTGGTCGAAGGCAACGAGAAAGTGGCATCGACGCCTGTCCAGCAAGCATTGCGCGATCTGCCTCCCGAGCAGATGGCGCTGATCAGGCAGGTGTTCGCGACGGAACAGGCGAATTGAGTCTGCGTGTGCCATGGCAGGCGGAAATCGGGAGGCTCAGTGGGGTGGCGTTCGAATCGGATTATGGTGCGATATCACTTTAATAAACATAATTAACTTATTGATTGACATTAAAAATACGTGCACGTCGTGCTTGTGATGCGGGCGCGGTATGGCGCAGCGGAGGCGGGCGGATACGGGATCGTTGAATCTTCCGCCACTGCGGCAGTCTCACGAACGGGTCTCCGGTGCGACCACAAAACGGTGCAAACGATGGCAGTTTCTGTCATTCCAAACTTCCGCCTACTCGTCGTGTTGTTGTGTACGGTGTTCGGCGTGGCACATGCAGAGCTGCCGCCGGGATTGCTGGACAAGCTTCGCGACGGTGGCTACGTCATCTACTTCCGCCACGCGGCGACCGACTGGGACCAGCACGACCGTGAAGATGCGTTACCTGCTGCGGCGAGCTGCGATCCGCAGAAGATGCGGCAGCTGTCTGCGGAGGGGCGCGAGAGCGCGAGGCAGATCGGCGCGGTGATTCAGACGCTGGGGATCCCCGTCGGTCAAGTCCTCGCGAGCGAGTATTGTCGTACTGCCGAGACGGCGCGGCTGTTGGCACTGGGCGAGGTAACGACCACGCGTGACGTGATCAACGTCCGCGTGGCGCACCTGGTCGGCGGCCGCGACCGCCTGCGGCAGACTGCACGCCAACGCCTGGGGCACGTGCCGGCGCCGGGTACCAACACGGTAATCGTCGCGCACGGCAATGTCTTCGTGCTTGCCGCCGGCACGCGGCCACCAGAAGCCGGTGCGGCTGTGGTGCTGCCACGTGGCGGTGACACATTCGACGTTGTCGCGATTCTCGAGCCGACGGACTGGGAGCTACTCGACAGTGAGTGAACGAGGTCAAATCACCCATGCAACCGGCCGGGCGGGGCAGCGGTCCGCGACAGCATATGTCGATCGTCACTGACCGCCGCGCTTGGTTGCTGTTCGCGCTGACCGCGCTCGGGCTGGAAGCGACGGCATTGTGGTTCCAGTACGCGATGGGGCTGGATCCGTGCGTGAAATGCGTCTACGAGCGAGTCGCGGTACTCGGGCTCGTCGCAGCGGGCGTCCTGGGTGCGCTCTACCCCAGGGCGTTATTGTTACGTATCGCCGCTTACCTCTTGTGGCTGATCAGTGCAGCCTGGGGGCTGCGTCTGGCACTGCAGCACGTCGGGATTCAGGATGACCCATCGACGGCCTTCAGTTGCAGTTTCGCCGCCGAATTCCCGACCTGGGCGAAGCTGGACGAATGGCTACCGGCGGTTTTCCTGCCGACCGGGTACTGTGACGACATCCAGTGGCAGTGGCTGTCACTGACCATGGCGCAGTGGATGGTCGTCGTATTCGCGCTGTATTTGATTTCGCTGGCCGTCGTCCTCGTCATCGACTGGCGGCGTGACCGCTCCAGGC
>JAGRHA010000211.1 GCA_020445205.1 Gammaproteobacteria bacterium | reverse complement strand
TCGTGAACACGCGTGCCAACCGGCACTCGGATGACCAGACTATCCCCTTTGCGCCCCGTCATCTGCCGGCCCATGCCATTCTGGCCACGCTCTGCACGATGGTGGCGGTTGTGGCGAAAATCGACCAGCGTATTGAGACCACTATCGGCACACAGGACGACGTGGCCACCGTCGCCGCCATCACCGCCATCCGGCCCGCCCTTGGGAATGAATTTCTCGCGACGGAAACTCACGCAGCCGTTGCCACCATCCCCCGCTTCGACCTTGATCACCGCCTCGTCAACGAATTTCATCGTGGATCACCGCACCATCGAGCCGGTCCCGCAAACGAAAAAAGCCCCGTCGCTCGACGAGGCCTTTGACGCAGCGGACCGCGCAGGTCGGTTATTCAGGCCGGGTCGACGCTGACAAACTTGCGATTGTTCGGACCCTTGGTCTCGAAGCGCACGACGCCGTCGGCCTTGGCGAACAAGGTGTGGTCCTTGCCGCAACCGACGTTGACGCCCGCATGCATCCGGGTACCGCGTTGGCGAACGATGATACCGCCGGCGTTGATTGCTTGGCCGCCGAAGACTTTGACGCCGAGGCGTTTGGATTCTGAATCGCGGCCGTTCTTGGAGCTACCGCCTGCTTTTTTGTGTGCCATGCTGACTACTCCCTCAACCGGCGCTGATACCGGTCACTTCGATCTCGGTAAACGCCTGGCGATGGCCCTGGCGCTTCATGTGGTGCTTGCGGCGGCGGAATTTGACGATCATGACCTTCTTGCTGCGACCATGCGACTTGACGGTCGCGGTCACTTTGCCGCCAGCCAGGTACGGCGAGCCGACCTTCACGTCATCACCGTCGGCGACCATGAGAACCTTGTCCAGCTCGACACTGGCGCCCTCGTCGGCCTCGATCTTCTCAACTTTCAGGGTTGAACCCTGAGCCACCCGATACTGTTTTCCACCGGTCTGGATAACGGCGTACATGACCGCACTGTCTCCCTGGATCTGAACTCGTGTCGCGGACACGACGACAGAACGCCGGGCCTGCGGAAAGACGCGGAATTCTATAGACTGCCGAGACGAGCGTCAACCTGTGATCGCGCCGCCCAACTGATCCACTTGCTTGACAGGCCGAAACCCGGTTCCCTAGCATGCGCGGCAGTTTTTTCCCCCGATTTCCTCCCGCCTTATGGACTTTTCCCAGATTCGCCGGCTGATCGAGGACGATTTCAAGGCGACCGATGCCTGCATCCTCCAACACCTGCGCTCCGACGTCGTGCTGATCAACCAGGTCGGACACTACATCGTCGGCAGCGGCGGCAAGCGCCTGCGCCCGATGATCGTGCTGCTCGCGGCGCGCGCACTCGGCTATCAGGGCGAACGCCACGTCGACCTCGCGGCGATCGTCGAGTTCATCCATACCGCGACACTGCTGCACGACGATGTCGTGGACGAATCGGAGCAGCGGCGCAATCGTGACACGGCCAATGCGGTCTGGGGCAACGCCGCCAGCGTCCTGGTGGGTGACTTTCTGTATTCACGCTCGTTCGAGATGATGGTCGCGGTTGGCTCGATGCGCATCATGGAGGTGCTGTCGCACGCCACCAACCGGATTGCCGAAGGCGAAGTGCTGCAACTGCTGAACTGCAACGACCCCGACACGGATGAAGCCCGCTATCGCGAGGTGATCCTGCGCAAAACCGCCACCCTGTTCGAGGCCGGCGCGCGCCTGGGTGCGATCATCAGCGATGCTGGCGATACCACGGAGCAGGCACTGGGCGCGTATGGGCTCCACCTCGGCATGGCATTCCAGATGATCGACGACGCCCTCGACTACGGCTCGTCAGGCGTCGACATCGGCAAGAACATCGGCGACGACCTCGCCGAGGGCAAACCGACGCTGCCGTTGATTCGCGCGATTACGCAAAGCCCGCCACAAACCGCCGCGATGCTGCGTCAGGTCATCGAAACGGGCGGCACCGAGCGCATCGACGAGGTGCTCGCGGCGATTGAATCCACCGATGCGATCGCTTACACTGCGCGGCTCGCGGCGGAGGAGGCGCAGAAGGCCAAACAGGCACTCGACGCAATTCCCGCATCGACCTTCCGCGACGCCCTTGCGGCACTCGCGGATTTCTCGGTCGACCGGTCGTTCTGACACGCGATCCACTTCGGAGTGTAGCTCAGCTTGGTAGAGCACCACGTTCGGGACGTGGGGGTCGTAGGTTCGAATCCTATCACTCCGACCAATTGCAAAAAGCAGCCCTAGCGGCTGCTTTTTTATTGCGCGCCGTACGCCGAGATTTTCCGCACTTTCTGACCCGTTTTGGCGCGGAGTCGGCGTTCGCCGCCGATGGTCTACTGTTTGGAATGAGCCGGATTCATGCCGCAGGGGGACATGATGGCGACAACACGACCCGACGAACCGATCGTATACGCCGCGTTCGAACTGCCACCGCGACGCAAGCTCCCGGCGCATGCGGCACTGGCCTGGCTGCATTCAGGCCGACACTATTTCGAGCAGGCACCGATGATATCGCTGCTATATGGCAGTGCGTTCGCCGCCGTCGGCCTCGCAATCACCCTCTTGGGACTCAATGCACCGCAATTCATCCTGACGTTCTGGACCGGATTCCTGCTCGTGGGCCCACTGCTGGCCATGGGACTCTACCGAATCGCGCAGCTGCAGGATCGCGGCGAGATTATTCGACTGCGCACTTGCTGGGGTCTGTTGCGCAACCGCCTCGGCGCCGTGGCCCTCTTCGCACTGCTGCTCAGCCTGATCATGGTCGCGTGGATCCGTTTCTCGACACTGATCGCGGCACTCTACATCGGCAACGTGAGCGGCATGGCGAGCTTCTTCTCAGCCTTGGCCACGCCCCAGGGGCTGGGCTTCGTCGCTGTACTCTTTGCGACGGGCGCGCTTTTTGCCACCGTGATGTTCGCGCTGACCACATGGTCGCTGCCGATGGTGCTCGATGGCCATGCGGATTTCGGCACGGCCGTCGCCGCGAGTGTCAGGGCAACGCTCGAACAACCGATACCTATGTTGCTATGGGGTGGCAGCGTCGCCGGACTGACACTGTTCGGCATGCTGACCCTGTTCGTGGGCTTCATCGTCCTGTTCCCGCTGCTGGGCTATGCGACCTGGGCGGGCTATCGGGACCTGTTCGGGCGCGACTGAACGACCGTTTGGTGCCGTTGACGCAGCACGGGCGACAAGGCGTCACCCGTGCTGAGCGCCGTGACGAACGGCAGTCCGTCAGTGAATGTCGTAACCGCGCTCCTCGTGCAGCACGATATCCAGACCTTCGATCTCCTGCTCCTCGGAGACACGCAAGCCGACCAGCGCACCGACGATCTTGAGAATGACAAAAGTGACCACAGCCGTGAACACCAGCGTCGCCGCCACACCGACGAACTGCACCCACAGCTGCCCGCCCATGCTCGTCACACCGGCGTCTGCATTAAAGCCATAACCGCTGAACACACCCAGCGAGGCCGACGAGAAGACACCGGCCATCAAAGTGCCCAGCATGCCGCCAACACCATGCACCGGGAACACATCCAGCGAGTCGTCGATTTTCAGCGTGCGCTTGATGAACAGGGTGGCATTGAAGCAGACGAATCCCGCGAGCAGACCGATCACGAGCGCCCCGCCGGGACCAACGAAACCCGATGCCGGGGTGATGGTACCGAGGCCGGCGACCATCCCGGTCACGCCACCCAGCGCGCTGGGTTTGCCGAATCTCACCCATTCCATGGTCATCCACAGCATCGCACCGGCTGCCGCAGAAATATGGGTGACCAGCATCGCCATCGCAGCGTCACCATTCGCCGCCAACGCGCTGCCACCATTGAATCCGAACCAGCCGACCCAGAGCATTCCCGCGCCCGTCACCGTCATCGTCATGTTGTGCGGCGGCATCGCCGTGGTCGGAAAACCGCGCCGCGGACCCAGCACGATCGCGGCGACAAGGGCCGCGACGCCCGCGGTGATGTGCACCACGGTACCGCCGGCAAAGTCGTACAGGCCCATCTGCCCCAGCCAGCCGCCGCCCCATACCCAGTGGGTCACCGGGACGTAGACCAGCATCAGCCACAGCGCACTGAACAGCAGCATCGCGGAGAATTTCATGCGCTCGGCAAAACCACCGATGATCAGCGCCGGCGTGATGATCGCGAAGGTCATCTGGAACAGCATGAACAGCGATTCCGGAATATCGCCCGACAAGCTATCGCGACCGACTCCCGCCATCATCAGCTTGCTGTAGTCACCGATCCACGCGTTACCTTCGCCGAACGCCAGCGAATAACCGGCCACCAACCACAGGATCGATGCGATTCCCGCGATGGCGAAGCACTGCAGCAGTACAGAGAGGACGTTCTTGGACCGCACCAAACCGCCGTAGAACAGCGCCAGACCCGGCAGCGTCATGAACAGGACGAGGGCCGTGGACGTCAGAATCCAGGCCGTGTTGCCGGCATCGCCGGACTGTTCTGCGGCCAGCACCACCCCAGGTGCCAGCAACAGTGTCGCGAACATCGACACCGCGCGGGTTGCGATAACTCTCATCGATCTTGCCTCGTGATTATTTTGCTAATGGCGGATTTGAAGCCGCCCACGAGCATGCACCAAACATGCCATCATATAAGCTATTGATTATAAAATGGAAGACGAGAGAAGGTGCCGAAATTGACCCCCACTTCGCACCAATTCGGTGCGTATAGCCGCAAATTTGCGTTGTTGTGGTGCAAAAAAATAGGCCGACGCTCCTATTCGGGGCATCGGCCAATCACCAAGGGGAGTCTCAACGAACCTCTTGTTCGTTGGAGGGCGCATTGCCCACACCAGATAGGACCACGGCCGGGATAAAAAAGTTTCACCGCACCGCTATGGATAACGGATGCCGCGCTCGGCGAGCCAGAGACGAAATCGCTCGACCTTCAGCTGCATGTCGCAACTGGCCGGTAAGGAATCGAGATAATGGCCATAGGCCTCACGCAGACAAAGCTGCTCGTCGATGGGGAGGTCGCCCCACAGACGTTGGCCGTCAGGTGGCTGCTCGATTTGCATGGCGAATGGTGGCGAGGCCGTGGTGACTGGGCCCTCGTTCAAGGGCCTGGACACCGGGAACTTGGTAGCAAGGGGCGGACTTGAACCGCCGACCCCCGCATTATGAGTGCGGTGCTCTAACCAGCTGAGCTACCTTGCCAAGGAGGCGCGCGAGTCTACAGATAGGTGCCGATGCTGTCAATTCAGCGCCGGCTCAGACGTTGAACCGGAAGTGGATGACATCGCCATCGTGAACGACGTAATCCTTGCCTTCCAGCCGCATCTTGCCCGCTTCCTTGGCGCCGTGCTCGCCGTTGCAGGCGACGAAATCGTCATACGCGATCACCTCGGCACGGATGAAGCCGCGCTCGAAATCGGTGTGGATCACCGCCGCTGCCTGGGGCGCGGTCGCACCCACCGGGATCGTCCACGCCCGCACCTCTTTGACGCCGGCCGTGAAGTAGGTCTGCAAGTGCAGCAGCTGGTAGCCGGCACGTACGACACGATCCAGGCCTGGCTCCTCGAGCCCCATCTCGGCAAGGAACTCCTGCTTGTCCTCGTCATCAAGGGCGGCGAGTTCGGCTTCGATGGCCGCACACACAGCGACCACTTCGGCGCCTTCGGCGTCGGCATGCGCACGCACAGCATCCAGGTACGCATTGCCTTCGAACCCGTCTTCACTGACGTTCGCGATGTACAGCGTGCGCTTGATCGTCAGCAGATGGAGATCGCGCAACTCGGCATGATCGTCATCGCTGAGCTCGAGCGTGCGCACTGGCAACCCCTGGTCCAGCTGGTCGCGCACGCGCGTCAGCAGATCGCGCCGCGCAAGCACCTTCTTGTCGCCGGTCTTGACCAGCTTCTCGGCCTTTTGCAGTGCTTTTTCCACCGATTCCAGGTCAGCCAGCGCGAGTTCGGTATTGATGACTTCGATGTCCGACAGCGGATCGACCTTGCCCGCAACGTGAACGATGTCATCATTTTCGAAACACCGGACGACCTGGGCGATGGCATCCGTTTCGCGGATGTTGGCGAGGAACTTGTTTCCCAGACCCTCACCTTTGGAGGCACCGGCGACGAGACCGGCTATATCGACGAACTGCATCGTCGTTGGCACCACCTTCTGTGGCTTAACAATGTCGGACAACACGTCGAGACGGCGATCAGGCAGCGGCACCACGCCGACATTCGGATCGATGGTGCAAAACGGGTAGTTTTCCGCCGCGATCGTGGCCTTGGTCAGGGCGTTGAACAGGGTGGACTTGCCGACATTGGGCAAGCCGACGATACCACATTTGAAACCCATGGCGTCCCCGCGATCTGCGCATGCGAAAAGGCCGCAAAGGATAGCGGAAAAGCGCGGTGACGAGAACTCAGCCTACGGGCTTAGCACGGTTGTACACATCCTCGAAGCGCACGATATCGTCCTCACCGAGGTATGAGCCGGACTGCACCTCGATGATCTCGAGCGCGATCGCACCGGGATTCTCAAGCCGATGGCGGGTGCCGATCGGAATGTACGTGGACTGGTTTTCGGTGAGCAGAAAAGTGCGGTCGTCACAGGTCACGCGCGCGGTACCGCTGACGACAATCCAGTGTTCCGCGCGATGGTGGTGCATCTGCAGCGACAGTGCGGCACCCGGCTTCACCGTCAACCGTTTGACCTGGAAACGCTCGCCGAGATCGATACCCTCGAATGACCCCCATGGCCGATGCACACGGCGATGAAACTCGCTTTCGTTGCGCCCCTGCGCGTCGAGTTGCTCGGTGATGCGCTTGACGTCCTGTGCACGATCCTTGTGTGCTACGAGTACCGCATCAGGTGTTTCGACGACGACCAGGTCACTGACGCCGACGGCAGCGACGATGCGGTGTTGCGCGTGCAACAGGTTGTCGTGTGCATCGACTGTCATGACATCGCCATGACAGGCGTTACCCGTCGCATCGTGCTCCGACACCTCCCACAGCGCGGCCCAGGCACCGATATCCGACCAGCCGGCATCCAGCGGCACCACCATGCATTCACCCGCCTCTCGCGACAGCGGCTCCATGACGGCGTAATCGATCGAGTCCGATGGTGACGCGGCAAACGCTGCGGCATCGACACGATAGAAGTCCAGATCGCTCTGTCCACTACCATAGGCACCCCGCACCGCCGTGGCGATGTCCGGCCGCATGCGCTCGATCAGCGCCAGCCAACGGCTTGCCTTGAGCAGAAAGATGCCGCTGTTCCAGTAATAACCGCCGTCCGCGAGGTAGGATTCCGCCGTCGCCCGATCAGGTTTCTCGACGAAAGCCTCCAAGGCCAGCGTGTTCGCGTCGACGCTGGCGCCGGCGCGAATATAGCCGAACCCGGTGTGTGGGGAGTCCGGCACGATGCCGAAGGTCACGACCTTGCCCGCCACCGCATGTGGCAGCCCGGCATCGACGGCGGCGGCGAAGGCAGGGACGTCCTTGATCGCATGGTCGGCAGGCATGACGATCAGGACCGGATCGTCATCGGCAACGGCCAACGCCGCAAGGGTGAGTGCCGGTGCGGTATTGCGACCGACCGGTTCGAGCAGAATGGCTGCAGCAGCGTGGTCGTTGCTACGCAGTTGTTCGGCAACCAGGAATCGATGGGCCTCGTTGCACACGATGACCGGAGCGCACACCTCAGTGGTGGCAGTCAGTTGGTCAAGTCGGGCGGCGGTGGATTGCAGCAGCGAATCCTCGCCAAGCAACGCCAGGAACTGTTTCGGATAGGCACGTCGTGACAGCGGCCACAGACGGGTGCCCGACCCTCCGGACAGGATGACTGGCTGCAAACGGATCATGCGGGCTCCCGGTCGGCGCTTACGGAAATGCGCAGATTACAGCAGCGCTGCGGCGATGGGGTCAAACATACCGCGCCGCACTGTCTTTCTCTGTAATGCGGCGGCAGGCGATACCGCTCAGGCAACTTTGAAGATCTTGTCGAAATTCGCGATGCGCAGGATCTCACGTACGCCATCGTTGCTGTTCACGAGCTCCATGGGCTGCCCCTTGGCTGCATAGTCCCGTAATTGCAACAGCATGCCCATCGCGGAACTGTCCATGTACTCCGTATTTCGCAGATCAACGACGAACATCTTTTCACCACGCGGGTGCTGTTTGTAGGCACGCATGAACTCCTGGTGTGCAGCAAAATCGAACCTGCCACTCACATGGATCGTTACCTTCCGCCCGTCACCCGATTCTGTCGTCGAAATCGGCATCGTTCGTCTCCTCAATGTCGTTCCAAGGGGTGCCGCCGACAAACGGCTTTTGGTTTTTAAAACAGCTCGACTTCGCCTTCGCTCATCGTGCCTTGTTCAACGGGTTTCTTGTCGCCGGCGCGCTCATTGGCGAGGTAGTCATCGAGCTCTTTGCGCAGCTGTGCGAGCGCGTCGACAAACGCCTGCGGTTCACGGACTTCGGCGTCCCGCAACGCGACCAGGCCCTCGTGAATACGGGTAACGAGCCCATGGACCCGATCGAGGTGCCGCTCAGAATACTCGGCAAGCTGACGCACGATATCTTCGAACTGCAGCGACCGTACCGCATCCCCAACCAGGCGATCGCTCTCGGTGTTGAGCCCGGATACCGATCCCAGCGTGTTCTCGACCGAACTGTTGAGCGAACTCAAGCGACCGAGCATCGTGTTGACCCGTGTCTTGGCGGTGATCGCAAAGTTCATGTCCTGCGACGCCAGCTTGGATATCGCCCCACGAGCATTGTCGATCGCCACCATCGACTGGCCGATCACATCGCGAATCTCGTCGCTGAAGCGATCCGATCTTTTCGACAGCTTGCGTACCTCGTCTGCGACAACCGCAAACCCACGCCCGGCATCCCCCGCACGCGCCGCCTCTATCGCCGCATTCAACGCGAGCAGATTGGTCTGATCCGAAATGACCTTGACGTCTCCGAGCAGGCTGTCCGCTCGCCCCATGTGATTCACGATGTCATCGATGTGTTCGACCATGCCCATGCTCTGGGCGCTGGTATTGACGACATAGTCGACGAAGTAGCGCAGCACCTTATCGGTTTCCTCGGCGAACCCCGCAACTTCGGGGTCGTCGTCCACCTGCTCCTGCATCGCTTCCATCATCTCGCCGACCAGTCGGCTTTGGTGCCCGGACCTCTCGTGCAGGCCATTGAACGCCTTCTGCAGGGTACCAACAGCATCGCCGACAAGTGCCTGGATCTGACGCAGGTCACCGCGCATCTGTACGACCACGCTGCCGAGGTGCTTCTCGACATGGTCGATCATCTCCGTGACGGCATGCTCCATCTGCAGCGTCTTGGCGTCACAGTTCGGCGCCACCGCATGATGGCGATCGTCAGTACGACGAAAAAACACCACCACCGCCCACGGGACGATGGCTGCGGCGACCCACATCCAGGACACCATGAAATCGCCCCAGATTGCGGCGGTGACCATGACGAGTACCGATAACGAAGCCGCTATCGCCGACGTACCGTGGCGCGCCAATCCGCGCTTGAAGGCGCTCAACGAACCGGGTGATTTTTCTGCGGAAACTTCCATGCCACGCGTATCGGCGTAACGGGGTTAATCTTGAACACCGGCAACGCGAAATCGGGTTTCTTTCAGCCTTTGGAAACGAGCTCGCGCAGGCGGTTGGCGATCTTGCCGAGGGGTAGTACCTCGTCGGCAAATCCGCGCTTCACCACTTCGCCGGGCATACCCCAGACTACGCTGGTCTTCTCGTCCTGGACAACGACCGGCGCACCCACCTGTTTCAGTTCGCCCATCCCCGCAGCGCCGTCATCGCCCATTCCGGTGAGCATGACACCAATCGAGTTCGGACCCGCATTCTGCGCGAGAGAACGCAACATGACATCGACCGATGGCTTGTGTCGATTGACGGGAGGCCCGTCGTTGAGGCGGCAGACATAGCGCGCACCGTCTCGCTCGACGACCAAATGGCGATCGCCCGGCGCGATGTAGACGTGACCCGGCATGATCTGCTGGCCGTCGCGCGCCTCGCAGACGGATAGTGCTGTGATGCTGTCGACACGTTTGGCAAATGGACCGCTGAACGCTGCCGGAATATGCTGTGAAATCACGATGCCGGCCTGGATATCCATCGGCAGTGCCGCGAGGACGTCTTTGATCGCCTCGGTTCCGCCCGTAGATGAACCAATGCCGATGATGCGGTCCGTGGTGCGGAAATGTCGCCGAGCAGAGCTCGGACTCAACACCGCGTCGGCTGACAGTTTGGCGCTGACATCGTTCACGACCTTCGGTGCGGCCGCACGTTTGTCGATCGCACGCACACGAGAGCCCGCCGCAACCCTCACCTTGCCGGTGATCTCTTCGGCATAATCTTTCAAACCTTCGGCGACGTCGATCTTGGGTTTGGCGACGAAGTCCACGGCACCATACTCGAGCGCTCTCAGCGTGACGTCGGCACCCTGCTCCGTCAGCGTCGATACCATGACGACCGGCATCGGTCTCAGGCGCATCAGGTTGCCGAGAAACGTCACGCCATCCATACGTGGCATCTCGACGTCCAAGGTCAATACGTCCGGATTCAGCTGTTTGATCTTCTCCCGCGCGACAAACGGGTCGCTCGCCGAGCCGACCACCTCGATATCTCGTGTCGCGGCAAATATCTGTGTCAGCACCTGGCGGACCAGGGCCGAGTCATCGACGATCAAAACGCGGATCTTCGCCATGTTCTTTCGTTACCCGATGGGTCAGAAAAGCTCGACACTGCCAGCCACTGGCTGGTGCGTGATCTCCGTACGGTACTGATCTTCGCGCTTGATGATCGTGTCGTTGTGCAGATGCTTGAGACGCTTCATCAGCACCTTGCCGCTGGATGGAATGTAGATCACTTTGCGCGGGTAGATATCGCCGACATTCTCTCCGATGAGTGGGATGCCTTCGACCTCAAGGTACTCACGTACGAATTGAATATTCTTGGCACCCACATCGCTGAGGCTCTTCATCATGCGGCCACCGCCGAAAATCTTCGCTTCGAGATGCCGCTTGTGGCCGCCGTTCTTGAGAATATCGTTGATCATGTGTTCCATCGCGTAGTTGCCGTAGCGCGTCGCGGTACTCAATACGTCCGCTGCACCATTCCAACCCTTGCCGTCAGTCGAGATCGGGAGCATGAAGTGATTCATGCCACCGATACCGAACACACGATCACGAATGCATGCGGACACACACGACCCGAGGACGGTAGTCACCAACTCGTTGCCGTTGGTCACATAATATTCACCCGGCAGAATCTTCGCTGCGGGCATGTCATGTGCCGTATCCCAGTAACGATTGATGCCCTCGAAGCCCGGCAGCGTCCTGGGAAGCGCATGTTTACCATTTACTGCCACGATCACCTCACCTTGCGGTAGACGGTGTTGCCGATCAATTGGAATCTGTCGGTCACCTGGTGCAACGACTCGGAATGACCGACAAACAGGTAACCATTCGGGGCCAGCGATTCAGCGAACTTGTCCAGAAGCTTGCGCTTCGTTTCTTTGTCGAAATAGATGATGACATTGCGGCAGAAAATGATGTCCTGTGTCTCGACATCGAGCTTGTTCATCAGGTTTACCTGACGAAACTCCATCGCCCGACGGAGCTCACTCCGCACCCTCGCTTTGCCGGTGTTGCTGCCCGACCCTTTCTGAAAAAAGCGCTTCAACCTTGCTTTTTCGATGCCTTCCACGCGCGCGAGTGGATAGACCCCGGCCTGCGCTTGGCGCAATACGTTGGAATCGATATCACTTGCCAACAGCTTCACGTCCCAACCATTGAGCAGCGACGAACTTTCCTGCAACACCATTGATAATGAATATGGCTCCTCACCGGTCGAGCAACCGGCCGACCAGATACGGACCTTGCGGCTGGAACGGTTACGTTGGACAAGGTCCGGCAATGCCGTACCGGCAAGAAACTCGAAGTGATGATTCTCGCGGAAGAAAGACGTCAGATTCGTGGTCAACGCATTGACCAGCTCGACCATTTCGGTGTCGCTGTCCGGGTGCTCGAGATAGTTACAGTACTCTGCAAAACTACCCAGCCCGAGGGCGCGCACACGCCGCGCCAGACGCGAGTAGAACATGTCGAACTTGTCATCAGTTACGACGATGCCAGTATGCTGGTTGGACAGCCGACGTAGAAAGTCGAAGTCCCGTCGCGTGAACTCATATTCCCTTGCTGCCGTCATTCGCTCACTTTCCTCGACGCACGGTTCGGTACCAAGCCCAATCGGGGTTCCCTGTCAGAACAGTTCGATGTCGTCGATGTCTCCTTCGTGAACACGCTGACGCACGATATCGAGTGCTTCCTCGATCGACGCGCCGCGCAGCAGCGCTTCGAACATATCCTGCTCTTCCTGCATGCTGTACTTGCCGCGAATTCGGTGCTGTAGGCCCTGCCACTCCATCGGATTGAACAACCGCTGCTTGTCCGACACGAGCTGCGCAAGGGAATCGAGTGCGAATCTGACGTGATCAAGGCGCTGTGACAACCTATCGTAGAACTGAAACGCCACGATGCTTTGGCGCATCCCTTCCTGGATCGATGCCGAACGCGACAGAATCGTTTCACGTGTCGGTTGAGGCAGTTGCGACTCAACGCTATCGCCGACGGCCTGGGTGATATCTTCGATGTTGCCGACCATGTTGGTAAACGACTGCGACAGCGAACCGACGGAATCGTCACCTTCATGCATCGCCATCGAGATCTGAGCAACGGCGAGGTTCAACATACGTACCGTTTCGGACACCTGACTCCAGTCGAGATCGGGCGCGGAGGCCGTGGATGAATTCACCTGATTGACGTTGCTTCCACTCTGCATGATCTTTCTCCCTGCTCAGGCCGCTACATTTGCGTCGTCGATGCCGAACATTCCGGCCAACCCGATCTGCCGAGCGGCGCCGGAGAATGCCTCCGAAGGAGAATCCACGTTGACTTGGATACCCTTGGCGACACCGGTTTTGCACGCTGCGGCAACCAGCTGCAGACCTGCTGTATCCACCGTATCGACGTCACTCGCATCGATTGCGAAGGGCTCTGCAGCAAGCACATGCTTGAGCATCTGGGCGTGCAGCTCGGCAACTTCGGAGATCGTCAACGCAGAGGGCAGGCGGATCGTCCTCGGTCCGTCTCCGCTGGTTGGCTCGGCGTCGCCGTTCGTAGACGAACCGGCGTCGTCGGCCGTGCTACTTGCCTGCGCTTCTCCCGCGAGGGGTGCGTCGTCGACATCTGCAACGGCTGCCAGGGGATCATGCGACATTACTGGCTTTTTCTTGCTCATTTCCCATCATCCATTTGTTCAATAGATCGTCGCTCAAGGCACGGAACTCGCGGGCCGCCCGACTGCTCTTGCGATACTCAAAAATCGACTTGCCCGCGCCAGCACACTCCGCCAGCACTGCCGCTTCGGTAATCGATGTACCGAGCAGCCTGTCAGAAAAATGCTCTGCAACCGTTTCGTAGACCTCGCGCGACAGCCGTCGACGTGGCGTGAAGCGGTTGAAAAACACCCATTCATCGAATTCACCAAGATGCATCGATTGCATGCGGCGCAGTGTCAACAAAAGACGGGCAAGCCCCGTAAGTGAAAGGTAATCACCGGCAACGGGCACCAGCACATCGCTGGCTGCTGCGATCGCATTGGCGGCCAACATTCCGGACGCAGGCCCACAATCGAGAACGACAAACTCGTAGGTGTCGGCGACGGAGGCCAATGCATGGCGGAGCTTGTAGCCGCGCTCGGCACCGCCCTGCGCCGCTTCGAAATCCGCGAGATCCGGCCCCGCCGGCACTAGACCCAGGTCGACCCGCACTTCACGCACCTTGTCTGCAATCGGATCACCGTCGAGCAGAACACGGTCCATGCCGGACTGGTTGCGATCATGCCGGCCGAGACAATGCTGCAGGTGACCCTGCGGATCGAGGTCAACCAGCAGTGTCGGACCACTCTCGAGGGCCAGCGCGTGGCCGACGTTGACGGCGGTGGTGGTCTTACCAACGCCACCTTTCTGGTTGACGACGGCTACGACACGCATTCGCACGGCATTCCAGTATTCGTATGCGACGGTTTGCGTAACGAGCGCATGACTACTCGTCCTCGGGTCCGTCGCCGATGTGCTCGAGATCGATGGTCTCGAACAACCGGTCGAGGTCGAGTAGAACCACCATGCCGCGATCGAGCGACACCATGCCCTGCAGATATCTGCGCGCACCAGCGCCGCCGATCTTCGGCGGTGGTTTCATGTTCGACGTATCGACGTCGAGCACATCAGAGACACTGTCGACGACAGCACCGACCAGCTGACGGCTGCCATCGCCACGGTCGGCGGCAACCACGATGACTACGGTCGTCGAGGAGTACGCCGGATCCAAATCACCGAAGCGGATGCGCAGATCGATGATTGGGACGATAGTGCCCCGCATATCGAGTACTCCCTTCACGTACTCACGGGAGTCGGGAAGCTCACGCACTTTCTCCCAGCCACGGATTTCCTGCACGCGCAGGATATCTACCGCATAGTCGTCGCCACCGATCCGAAAGCTCAGGTACTGTCCCCTGTGCTGCGATGTGGCGCTCAGGCTTTTGTCATGCACGACAGGATCTCCGCTGCTGATTCACGCTGCTCACGCACCATCTTCAATGCGACAGCATTTGCTCCAGGTTCTCCGCCACGGAGAAGAACCCGATGGTCTGGCGCATCGATTGGGCTTTTTCGTACAAAGACGCGGAAGCAGCTGATGTCTGCTCCGCCAACGCAGCATTCTGCTGTGTCATCTCGTCCATGGCGGTCACCGCCTGGTTGACCTGATCGATACCGGCAGCCTGCTCGGAGCTGGCCGCTGCGATCTCGGCCACGATGTCACCAACCTTCTTCACGCCGGCAACGATCTCCTGCAACGTGGCGCCCGATTCATTGACCAGATCTGCCCCCGCCTGCACCTTGACCACGCTGTCGCTGATCAAGTCCTTGATTTCCTTTGCCGCACCGGCAGAACGCGATGCCAGGTTGCGCACCTCGGTCGCGACCACCGCGAAGCCTCGACCCTGTTCGCCCGCACGCGCCGCTTCCACGGATGCGTTCAGTGCAAGCAGGTTGGTCTGGAACGCGATCTCGTCGATGACGCCGATGATCTC
>JAGRHA010000210.1 GCA_020445205.1 Gammaproteobacteria bacterium | reverse complement strand
CTCGGGCTGATGCGCGGGCCCGAGTAGCTGCTTTGCGCCGCCTCCCAGAGCTTGATGCGCTCGCTGACCACGACGGGGTAGCGATACGGCGCGTCGCCGACTCGACCGTCGGTGAAACCCTTGAGCAGACCGCGCACTTCGATCAGGCGGTCCGGCGCGTAGTCGTGCGGTTCCAGATAGCCTTGCTTGTCGACGATGAACCGTCCCTGCTGGCGCTGGTCGACGAGTGGTCGGCCATCGCCGTCGAGCGGCAGAGCGAGTACCTCGACGAGCGTGCGATCAGCAAGATTCTTCACTTTGACGATCTGTCCGCCCCAGTGCACCTCACCGTTGGCGTCGCCGCTGGCCGTGATGTCCGCCGGTGTCGGACCGGTCGATACCGGCGTTGATGTCGCACACGCCGCCAGCACGACGGCCGCCATTCCGAGGCTAAATAGTCTGATCATGCATCACCATCCGTAAGGCCAGTGCCGGTGGGGCCACCATGGCCCATAAGGCCACCAGGGGTCATAGTAGTACGGATCACGGTAATAGCGGGGCTCCGGCGGCGGTACATAGGCCGGCCACAGATGCATTGTCTCGACGTCCACCACGGGATATTGGTAGGGATACTCACCGACTTTGCGTGTCTGCGACGTACCGAGCTTGCCGCGCACGGTCAGCCGCTTGCCCGCACGATATTCGACCGGGTCGACGAAGCGCGTCACGCGCGCGATGAAGCGCACGCCGTCGCCGCCGTCGGGCTGCGGCTCGGCATTGTCGAACAATGGTCGACCGTAGATCTCGATATCCGAGAAACCCTTGCCGTTGTGGACGTCGAGGATCTCACCACCCCAGCGCACCGCCTGGCCGACGAACTTTTCCGGCGACGCCTGCACGGCGGTCTGCGACGGTTGATCCGGGATCGCATCACCGAGCTCCCGCGGTGGCGCACTGCTACACGCCGACAGCAATGTCACCAGCAGCAGCATGCCGACCCCATAGCCGATCGTTCGCCGATTCGCCATATCCGCCTCCCCCTGCGGGCAAAATCTCACGCCCAATATGCACGATAAGCGTTCACACCGATTTCGACAGCCGATTTGCGTATAAAATCCGCTCTCGTTCGCACACACGGGACCATCGATGGCCGCCGACAACCTGCCGTGCTGGGTCTACCGCAGCCCGCGCAAACAGGAAATGTATCTCTATCTCGCGGCCGAGGACGCCTTCGAATGCGTGCCCGATGCCCTGCTGAGCCAATTCGGCGAACCGGTACTGGTGATCGAACTCGAGCTCAGTATCGAACGCAAGCTCGCACGTGAGAACGTGGAAACCGTGATGCGCAACCTGCGCGAACGCGGTTTCCATCTGCAGATGCCACCGAAACTGCAGCCGGACCTGTACGAAGGCAACCCGATCTAGTGCGTACGCGAGCACATGGCTGCAAGCCACGGGCCCCTGCCCGCCAACAGCGCCCGCCGGTCGCCGCCGCAACGCCGCAGGGCACGCCGTGAGCGAGCTGTTTCTGCTCACCCTCAACGGCGACGATCAGCGTGGCGTGACCGCGAGTTTCATGGACGCCCTGGCACAGCACGGCGTAAATGTGCTCGATATCGGACAGGCCGTGATCCACGACCGCCTCAACCTCGGCGTGCTGATCGAGATTCCCGACGCGGCGGAATCCGGGGCAGTCATGAAGGAGGTGCTGTTTCTGGCCCACGGCCGCGGCCTCAAGGTCAATTTCGCGCCGATCGCCGGCGACGACTATG
>JAGRHA010000209.1 GCA_020445205.1 Gammaproteobacteria bacterium | reverse complement strand
TGGCGGCGACCGTGATCGCGGTGGGCAGTCCGCGCGCGACTTCATTGGCGAAGGTCGGTCCCGAAACCACCGCCAGGCTGCAGCCTGGCAGCGCTTCCGCGGCCACTTCGCTCAACAGGTGGCCGCTGCCGGGGTCGAAGCCCTTGGTTGCCCAGCTCAGCGTGCGCAAAGTTGGCCTCAGGGTGGCCAGCCGCGTGCACACCGCGGCGAAGGCGTGACTGGGCACGACGATCAGCACCTCGTCGGCGTCACCTACCGCTTCGCCGAGATCGGCCGTGGGCTGCAACCGATCGGGCAGGGCGACGCCCGGCAGGTAGTGGCGGTTCTCGCGATCGCGTTGCAGTGCCGTGATCTCGTCTGCATCGTGGCCCCACAGGGCGACGCGCGCGCCGTTGCGCGCCAGTTGGATCGCCAGCGCGGTGCCCCACGATCCGGCGCCGAGTACGGCGAGACGTTCGGACGCTGTCACCGACTCAGTGCGTGTTGCTGTCCGGGTTCGCGGCCGCGCCGGCACGCTGTTGGCGTTGCTGAGCGTACAGCGCTTCGAAGTTGACCGGTTGCAGCACGAACTGCGGGAAGCTGCCGCGCGTGATCAGATCGGAGATGGTTTCGCGCGCGTAGGGGAACACCACGTTGGCGGCGCCGATGTTCATCACCGCGTCGACCTCTTCGTCGGTGAACCCGGCAACCGTGAAGATCCCGGCCTGCACGACCTCGACCAGGAACACCGACTTGCCTTCGTGCTTGGCGTCCACCGTGACCTTGAGCGCGAGTTCCTTGGCGCCGTTGCCGATGTCGCTGACTTCGGTGCCGAGACCGACGTTGATCTGCGGCGTCCAGTTTTCCTTGAAGATGTTCGGCGAATTGGGTGATTCGAACGAAATGTCCTTGACGTAGATGCGCTGGACGGCGAACTGGCGTTGGACTTCTGGGTTCTCGCTCACGGCGTTCTCCTGCAGTGAATGTTCGGGTCGTCGCCGCGACGCGTGACGCGGCCGGGTCGGGGGCGGCTCAGCGGCGCTTCACGGGCAGGCTGGCGCTCTCCCATGCCAGCATGCCGCCGCGCAGGTTCTTGACGTTCTCGAACCCGTTCTTGCGCAGCAGGCCGCACGCAGCGCCCGAGCGCGAACCCGAGCGGCACACCGCAACGATCGGCCGGTTGCGGTATTTTTCCAGCTGCTTGATGGAGTTGCCGAGACTGTTCAGCGGGATGTTCACGGCGTTGACGATATGGCCGTCCTTGAATTCGGCCATCGAGCGCACATCGACCACGACAGCGTCTTCGTGGTTGATCATCGCCGTGGCCGCGAGGGGATCGACGGCGTTCTTGCCGCCGGGGTCGGTCGCGAGGTTCCACAGCAGTGCGGAAAGGACGATGAAGAAGGCAGCCAGCAACACGACGTGGTTGCCGGCAAATTCCAACAGTTGTTCCATGATCAATAGCTACCGAAAGCGCTGCACAGGAATAAGCCGGGTGGCGTCCGACGCCACCCTCCGGATTTCGTGTTTGCGATGCGCGGCGCTGGTGCGACGAATCAGTGTTCGTGGGTGCAGAACACCTCGCGCATCATGCAGATCAGCCGCAGGGTCCGGTTGTCGCTCACGCGGTAAAAGACCCGGTTGGCGTCTTTGCGGGACGTGAGGATACCCTTATCGCGCAGGATCGCAAGGTGCTGCGAGATATTGCTTTGCGACGTGCCCACCTGGTCGACGATGTCCTGCACACTGACCTCCTGGTCGCCGAGCGTGCACAGGATTTTCAGTCGCAACGGGTGCGACATGGCCTTCAGCGAGCGCGATGCGCGGTCGATATCTTCGTCGCCCTCGAGGAGAGCGAGTTCGTTGTCGAATTCGTCATGCATGGATATGACTTTGTTCTCGTGAAGATTCACAGATACTCCTCCTTATACGGGCTATTTATTAGCCTCTAATCTAATAATAGACGGGCATTGGAACAGGAATCGGCCGCCACGATCGAACATTTTTCTTCGATTCACGGCAAATAATCTTTTATGACGGGCGTCATGACCTGCCCGCGGCTGGCGCGAGAGGCGTGAAAATGCTTCAATATCTGCCATCATCCGACGTCCGCCCCACCGCCAGGGGCGAACACTTTTTCCTTAATTAACATGGGGTTAATGGCCGACCCGCATCTGCTCAAGAGGCCGGACGAGAACACGCAGCGATGAGCAACAAGGTACGCCCAGCAGTTCTCCTCATCCTCGACGGATGGGGTATGAGCGACAATACCGATCACAATGCCATTCTGGCGGCGAACAAACCGGTCTGGGACCGGCTGTGGGCCGAGTACCCGCACACCGCGATCAGCACCTCGGGATCGGCCGTCGGTCTGCCCGGCGGTCAGATGGGCAACTCCGAGGTCGGTCATCTGAATCTCGGCGCCGGCCGCGTGGTCTACCAGGAGTTCACACGCATCGGACGCTCGATCCGCACGGGTTCGTTTTTCAGCAACCGCACGCTCACCGATGCCGTCGACCTGGCGGTCGCCAACGATAGTGCGGTGCATATCCTCGGACTGCTGTCGCCCGGCGGCGTGCACAGCCACGAAGACCATATCCATGCGATGGCCAAACTGGCCGTCGAGCGCGGTGCCACCAAGGTCTTTCTGCACGCGTTTCTCGATGGCCGCGACATGCCGCCGAAGAGCGCCGAACCCTCACTGGAGAAGATGGACCGGGTGTTCGCCGAACTCGGCACCGGCCGTATCGCCACGATCATCGGCCGCTACTATGCGATGGATCGTGATCACCGCTGGGATCGCATCAAGTCGGCCTATGACCTGATCACGTGTGGCAAGTCGGTGCACTGTGCGGCCAGTGCAGTGCAGGCGCTGCGCGATGCCTATGACCGCGGCGAAAGTGACGAGTTTGTCGCGGCCTCGTGCGTCAACGATCCCGTCACCGTCAAAGATGGCGACGTCATCATCAACATGAACTACCGCTCCGACCGGGCGCGCCAGATCACGCGTCCGTTCATCCAGGCCGACTTCGATTGTTTCGAGCGCGCCGCGACGCCGAAACTCGCGACCTTCGTGTCGTTGACCGAATACAGCAAGGATTTCGACATCCCCGTGGCCTATCCCCCGGAACGTCTCGAGAACACCTTCGGTGAGTTCATCGCCAACCTCGGCCTGCACCAGCTGCGTATCGCCGAAACCGAGAAGTATGCCCATGTGACGTTCTTCTTCAACGGCGGTATCGAGGCGCCCAACGAGGGCGAGGACCGGATCCTGGTGCCGTCCCCGCAGGTCGCGACCTACGATTTGCAGCCCGAGATGAGTGCGCAAGAGGTCACCGACAACCTGGTCGAGGCAATCAAGAGCGGTAAGTACGATGCCATCATCTGCAACTACGCCAATGGCGATATGGTTGGCCACACGGGCAACTACGACGCCGCCGTACGCGCCATCGAGGTGCTCGATGAGTGTCTTGGGCGGGTCAGCGATGCCGTGCTGGAAGTCGGTGGCGAAATGCTGATCACGGCCGACCATGGCAATGCCGAACAGATGGTCGACCCGAAGGTCGATCAGCCGCACACGGCGCATACAACCAACCCGGTACCGCTGATCTATGTCGGCAAGGGAGCACATGCGCTCATGGACAACGGCGCGCTGTGTGATATCGCTCCCACCCTGCTGCAGATCATGGGCCTGAACCAGCCGGCAGCCATGACCGGCCGCTCGCTGCTGCAGTCTGCCGACGCCAACGCCGCCTGAGGGACGATCGGCGCGACGGCTGCGCGACGCGCCAGGTCGATGCCCGCGGCGCCGCAGACGTGAGCGCGGTACCCTGGCGTGCCGGAAGTGGTCTGTCGAAACGGTCGCGGAGCCGATGCGAACCCTTTCTCTCTTACTTGTGTCGCTGATATTCGCGGGTGCCGCCGGGGCCACACCGGGGGCTGCCGAGCAGCGCGAGAAGCTCGATGCGCTACGTTCGCGTATCAGCGATCTGCGCGCGCGCATCGCTTCGACCAGCGGCGAGCGCACCACCCTGTCGACCGAACTGCGCGATGCCGAACAGCAGATCGGCCGCGTGGCGCGCAAGCTGCGTGTGCTCGACGGGCGCCTGGAGCGTCAGCGCGGGCGTCTGGAGGAATTGCACTCGGAACACCAAGCGCAATCGACCGCACTCGCCCAACAGCGTGAAGCGCTGGTGGGTCAGGTGCGGGCCGCCTATGTCATGGGGCGCCAGGAGCGGCTCAAGATCCTGCTCAATCAACAGGACCCGGCGACGGTGAGCCGGGTGATGGCGTACTACGATTACCTCGGCCGTGCGCGTGCCGAGAAGATGCGTGCGATACGCGAGCACCTGCAGCGCCTGGTCGACACCGAGCGTGAAATCCGCGCAGAAGAAACGAAACTCGCGAACCTGCGCCGTGAACATGCCGACGAACTGGCCGCGTTGGAACAATCACAACAGCAGCGCCGCGAGATCGTTGCGCGGCTCACGCGCGAACTCAATGACCAGGGCCGTCGTCTCGACCGCATGCAGAGCGACGAGCGTGATCTCGAAACCCTGATCACGGGTATCGAACAGGCATTGAACGACATCCCGGTGAGCAACCCTGAGCAGCAGGCGTTCAGCAACCAGCGCGGCCGCCTGCCGTGGCCGGCGCGTGGCAGCCTGGTCAACCGTTTCGGCGCGGCGCGCCTCGGAAGCCTGGTCTGGGACGGTGTTATGATCGCCGCACCAGAGGGTGAAGAAGTCCGCGCCGTACATCATGGCAGGGTGGCCTTTGCCGACTGGCTGCGCGGTTTCGGGCTGTTGTTGATCGTCGACCACGGCGACGGCTACATGACCCTCTACGGGCACAACCAGAGCCTGTTCAAGGAAGCCGGTGACTGGGTCGAGGTCAATGAGCCGGTTGCCCTGGTCGGCAGCAGTGGCGGACGCGACCGGGCCGGTGTCTACTTCGGTATCCGCCATGACGGCAGGGCCGTGGATCCGGCCAAGTGGTGCAAACGGGCCAAGGGGTCCAAGGTCGGTTGAGCGACTACCCTATAGTGCATCCCGGCCGTCGTGGCGCTGTTCGGACTGCCGTGGTCCGCAGACGTGTGCGGCAGCGTATTAACCAGGCCCGATCGTGAGGAGCCAATGAAACAAAGACTGACCTCGGCATTGCTGGCGGTTGTGATGGTGGGTGCGGGGGTATTCAGCTACGACCGCAGTGCGGTCGCCGAACGCACGGCCGATGCCGAGACCGGCTTACCCCTCGAGGAGTTGCGCGTGTTCGCCGAGGTGTTCGGGCGCATCAAGAACGACTATGTGGAACCCGTCGACGATCGCAAACTCCTCAAATACGCGATCGAGGGCATGCTCAGCGGCCTCGACCCACACTCCGCCTATCTCGATGAAGACGACTACCGTGATCTGCGCGTCGGCACGAGCGGCGAGTTCGGTGGTCTGGGCATCGAGGTCGGCATGGAAAACGGCTTCATCAAGGTCATTTCGCCGATCGACGATACGCCGGCACAACGCGCGGGTGTGCTCGCCGGCGACCTCATCATCAAGCTCGACGACAAGCCCGTAAAGGGCATGACGCTCGACGAGGCGGTCAAGGAAATGCGCGGCAAGCCCGGCACCGAGTTGCGCCTCACCATCGTGCGCGAAGGTATCGACAAGCCCCTCGTCATCAAGGTCGTGCGCGACGTCATCAAGACCGTCAGCGTGAAGACGCGCATGCTCGAGCCGGGCTTCGGCTATGTGCGCCTGTCGCAGTTCCAGGCACGTACCCCCGAGGACATGCTGAGCGGCCTCGGTGCGCTCAAGCGCAAAGGCGGTGGCGCGTTGAAGGGCCTGGTGCTCGACCTGCGCAACAATCCCGGCGGCGTTTTGAATGCGGCGGTTGCGATCAGTGATGCGTTTCTGACCAACGGCACGATCGTCTACACCGAAGGCCGCATCAAGGATTCCCAGCTCAAGTTCAAGGCCGCCCCCGACGACGTGCTGGAAGGTGCGCCAATCGTGGTCCTGGTCAATGGTGGCTCGGCATCGGCATCGGAGATCGTCGCTGGTGCTCTGCAGGACCACAAACGCGCCGTGATCATGGGGCAGCAGACGTTCGGCAAGGGTTCGGTGCAGACCATCGTCCCGGTCAACGACCGCACCGCCGTCAAGCTGACGACGGCACGCTACTTCACACCCAACGGGCGCTCGATCCAGGCCGAAGGCATCGTGCCCGACATCAAGCTCGCCGATGTCCACCTGACGCGCAACGAGGCGCCGGCGACGCGCATCAAGGAAGCCGACCTCGCCGGCCATCTGGCGAGCCCGAGTGACAACGGCAACGGCGCGAAGGGCGACAAGAAGAAACGTGACGAGACCGAT
>JAGRHA010000208.1 GCA_020445205.1 Gammaproteobacteria bacterium | reverse complement strand
GCTGCCGGGCGCACGCCCGAATTGCCCCCGAGTCGCCGGCCCAGTGGCATACCGGCGCCAGCGCTGGCGGCAACGCGATGCGTGGCATCCCCGAGGTCACCGCAAGGTGCGCTATGGTCCACACCCGCCCCTGATTCAAACAAACGTTTGATCAATGCGCCTGCCCCGGCATAGACTGACCGCCCACCGACCCCGCGAGGTTGCTGACACATGGCCGCCCCCGCCGCTCCACTGGACACCCGCGAGCGCCTGCTGACCGCCGCCCTCGAGGCCTTCGGTCGGCACGATTACGAGGGCGTCAGCGTGCGCACGATCTGTGCGGCCGCGAATGCCAATGTTGCGGCGATCTCGTATCACTTCGGTAACAAGCACGGCCTCTATATGGCGACCGCGCATTACCTGGTCGACGGCTTGCACGCGGGCATGGCCGATACGCTTGAACGCGTCCGCCAGCAAACGCCCGACTGCGAGGGTGCGGACTGTCGACGCCTACTCACTGAACTGCTCGGCGGCCTGGCCCGCAGTGTGTTGTTCGGGCCGTTCGCCGACAACGCCGCGGCCTTCATCTTCCGCGAACAGAACCGCCCCAGTGCGGCGTTCGATATTTTGTTTGACGGCCTGATGCGTCCAATGGAAGAGTCGCTCGCGACCCTGGTCGGACGACTGCTGGGTGTGCCCGCCGACAGCCGCCATATCACGTTGCTGACCCATGCCCTCGTGGGCCAGGTGATCGCGTTCCGTGCCGCGCGTGAAACCATACTGCGCCGCCTCGGGCAGACGACATTCAACGCGCAGGAGGTCGACGAGATCGCCGACCTGATCTGCCAGAACACATTGGCCATGCTGCAAGGCCTGGCCGAAGGAGCCTCCGCATGAACGCCCCCCGCCGCCGTCGCGCCTTGTGGATACTGCCGCCGATCCTGATCGGTGTCGCCGTCCTTGCCCTGTCGGTCTCCCGCAAACCGGCGCCGACGGCGGCCGCGGAAGGCGAACCCGTGCGCGCCGTTCGCACCCTCACCGTCGAGGCGCTGACCCTGGTGCCACACGTACAGGGCTATGGCAGCGTGCAACCGGCACAGGTGTGGAGCGCGGTCGCGCAGGTAGCGGGTCGCGTGGTGCAGATGCATCCGCAACTTCGCGATGGTGAGATCCTGCCGGCCGGTACGGAGTTGCTGCGTATCGATCCCGTCGACTACGAGCTCAACCTCGCGCAGGCCCAGGCCACGCTCGCCGAACTCGATGTGCAGCAGTCGAACACCGAGGCCTCGCTGGAGATCGAGCGGCGCAACCTGGCGCTGGCGCAGCGCGAGCGCGAACGGATCGCCAGTCTGGCCAAGCAGGGTACCGCCTCGCGCAGCGACACCGACAGTGCCGAACGCAACCTGCTGGCGAGCCGTGCCGCGGTGCAGAACCTGGAGAACGCGCTGGCCCTGCTGCCGAGTCAGCGCAATGTGCAGAAGGCACGCGTGGCGCAGGCCGAACGCGATCTGCAGAACACGCTGATCCGCGCACCGTTCGACCTGCGCGTGGCCGGCCTCGCCGTCGAGGCCGAGCAGTACGTCGGCAAGGGCCAGACCCTGTTCCGCGGCGATGCGGTCGAGCGCGTCGAGATCGTCGCCCAGTTCAACCTGTCCGAGATGCGCAAGCTATTCATCGGCCAGGACAGGATCTCGCTGGACCCGGCCGCACTGGCCGATCGCCTGCCCGAGATGACCGGTCTCAAGGCGCGCGTGAACCTCGACATGGGGGGACACATCGCGACCTGGGACGCACGCTTCGTGCGCTTCAGCGACCAGATCGACAGCAAGACACGCACCCTCGGCGTGGTCGTCGCAGTCGACCGTCCGTTCGCCAAGGTGCGACCGGGTGAACGGCCGCCACTGTCCAAGGGCATGCTGGTGCAGGTTGATCTCGAAGGCCGCGCACAGGCGCAGCGCATCCTGGTACCGCGCCACGCGATCCACGCCGGCCAGGTGTACCTCGTCGATGACGACAGCCGCCTCGCGCTGCGCGACATCGAGCTGCTGTACAACCTCGACGGCACCAGCGTGGTCGCCTCCGGCCTCAGCGGCGGTGAGCAGCTGGTGCTGAGTGATCTGGTGCCGGCCGTCGCCGGCATGCGCCTCGACCCGCGGCCAGACGACGCGGCATCGAGCGCACTGCGCGCCGCGGCCGGATCCGCGCAATGATCACCTGGTTCGCGCGCCATCCGACTGCCGCCAATCTGTTCATGGCGGTGTTCCTGATCGCCGGCCTGGTCACGGTGCCGGGCCTGCAACGTGAGACGTTTCCGGAGATCCAGAACGACGAGGTGCAGATCACCGTCATCTACAAGGGCGCGACCACGGACGAGGTCGAAGACGCCATCTGCCGGCGCATGGAAGACGCGCTCGACAGTCTCACCGACATCGACGAGACACGCTGCGATGCACGCGAGGGCCAGGCGATCACCACCGCGGTGATGCGCGAGGGTGCCGATATGGCGCGTTTCCTCGACGACGTGAAGTCGGCCGTCGACGGCATCGACGACCTGCCGACGCAGACCGAGAAGCCCGTGGTCGAGGAACTCGGCCGCACCGACGCGGTGGTGTCGGTCGCGATCACGGGTCCGAGCGATCCGGTCGTGCTCAAGGCCTACGCCGAAGACGTGCGCACGCGGCTGCGCGCGCTCGACCAGGTCGCGAGCGTCGAGATCGACGGCTTCGCGGCACACCAGATCCGGGTCGAGATCCCGGCCGCACGGCTGCGTCAGTACGGCCTGTCGGCCGCGGATATCGCCGCCGCGATCCAGCGCCAGAGCCTGTCGAGCCCGGCCGGTCGACTCGAGGGTCCGAACGAGGATGTGCTGCTGCGCTTCGACGACCAGCGCCAGACCGTCACCGAGCTTGCGGACCTCGCCGTGATCTCGGCCGCGGGGGGCGCGACCATCCGCCTCGGAGAGATCGCGACCATCACCGATCGCTTCGAACTCGACGAGCAGAAGATCCTGTTCGGTGGCAAACGTGCGGCGATCCTACATGTCGCCAAGACCTCGGCCCAGGACACCCTGACGGTGTTCGGCGCGGTCAGCGACTTCGTCGCCGCCGAGAATGCGCGCGCTCCCGCCGGCGTGAGCCTGGAGCTGACCCAGGACCGCTCGTCCGTGGTCCGCGACCGTCTGCGCATGCTGGTCGGCAACGGCATTCAGGGCTTGGTGCTGGTGTTCCTCGTGTTGTGGCTGTTCTTCAGCCTGCGCTACAGCTTCTGGGTCACCATGGGGCTGCCCGTGTCGTTCCTCGGCGCGCTGTTCGTGCTGCCGCACCTCGGCATCACGATCAACATGATCTCTATGGTCGGCCTGCTGATCGGCATCGGCCTGCTCATGGACGATGCGATCGTCATCGCCGAAAACATCGCCGCGCGCATGGACCGCGGCGAGACGCCGATGCAGGCCGCGGTCACGGGCACGCGCCAGGTGCTGCCGGGCGTGTTGTCGTCGTTCGCGACCACGGTGATGGTGTTCGGCTCGCTGGCCTTCATCAGCGGTGATATCGGGCAGATCCTGCGCGTGATCCCGATCGTGCTCATCGTGGTCCTCACGGTCAGCCTGGTCGAGGCGTTCCTGATCCTGCCGAGCCATCTCGGACACTCGTTGGCGCACGCGCAGAAGGCGGCGCCGAGCCGCTTCCGCCACGCCTTCGAGGCACGTTTCGACGCCTTGCGCGAACGCGTGTTCGCGCCCTGGCTCGATCGCGCGATCGAGCACCGCTACCTGACCGTGGGCCTGGTCGTGATGCTGTTGCTGTTCGCAATCGCGATGCCGGCCGGCGGCAAACTCAAGTTCGTCGGTTTCCCGACCACCGATGGCGACGTCGTCGAGGCGCGTATCCTGCTGCCGCAGGGCACGCCGCTGGCGCGCACCGAGGCGGTCGTCGACCAGGTCGTCGCGGCGCTCGCACGCGCCAACGAACAATTCCGCCCGCGCCAGCCGCAGCAACAGGACCTCGTGCGCCAGGTCACCGTGGTCTACGGCCAGAACCCCGACGCCTACGAATCCGGTCCGCACGTAGCACGCGTGGTCGTCGACCTGCTCGCCGCCGAGGCGCGTAACGCGCGTGTCAGCGAACTGCGCGACGTGTGGCGCACTGAAGTCGGCACCTTGCCCGACGTGATCGCGCTGAAGTTCACCGAGGCGGCCCTGGGCCCGGGTGGGCGCGCCATCGATGTGCGTCTGCTCGGCAGCGACCTCGAACAACTCAAGCAGGCCTCGGCCGAACTGCGCAACTGGTTTCATGGTTTCGCCGGTGTCATCGACCTCGGTGACGACCTGCGCCCCGGCAAGCGCGAGTACCACCTGAGCCTCAAACCCAGCGCCGGTGTGTTGGGTGTCAGCGCGGCACAGGTCGCCGACCAGCTGCGTACGGCGTTCCAGGGGTTGAAGGTCGACGAGTTTCCGCGCGGTGCCGAGACCTACGAGGTCGACCTGCGTCTGAGCCCCGACGATCGTGATGGACCCGCCGATCTCGACAACCTGCTCGTGACCGGACCCGATGGTGCTCAGATCCCGCTGACCCAGGTCGCCGAGATCCGCGAAACGCGTGGCTGGGCGCGCATCAACCGCATCGACAGCCTGCGCGCCGTGACCATCCAGGGCGATGTGCAGACCGATGTCGCCAACGCGCAGCAGCTGCTGACGCTGGCGCAGAAGAGTGTCTTCGCGCAGTTGCGCGAACGTTATCCGGGGCTGCGCATCGACGTGCAGGGTGCGAGCAACGAGTCGGCCAAGACCGGTGGCTCCATCGTGCGTAACGTACTGCTCGGGATGATTGGCGTGTACATGCTGCTCGCGCTACAGCTGCGCGGCTACCTGGCGCCGGTGACCGTGATGGTCGTTATCCCGACTGCGCTGATCGGCGTGATCTTCGGCCACATGCTCATGGGACTCGATCTCACCATGCCGAGCATGGTCGGCATGGCGTCGCTGTTCGGCGTGGTGGTCAACGACTCGATCCTGCTGGTGGTGTTCATCCGCGAACGTTGCGCCGACGGCATCACGGTTGCCGAGGCCGCGAAAGAAGCCGGACGTGCACGCTTCCGCCCCATCCTGCTGACCTCCGTCACGACCATTGCCGGCCTGCTGCCGATGCTGCTCGAGACCAGTCTGCAGGCGCAGATCCTGATCCCACTCGCCACCAGCCTGGCGTTCGGCCTGACCGCGACCACGCTCATCGCGCTGTTTCTGGTTCCGGCCGTGTACACCATCCTCGACGACTTCGGCGTTGCCGGTGAGGTGGAGGCGCATCACGGATGAGGCGTGAGCGGTGTGGCCGTAGGACGATGACCTGATTGCATGTCGTGACACGCAGGCCTTGCGCGGCTGCGACGACGGCGTTTCGGTGCCGTCATGGCCACTGGATGGCCGCAGCGCGATGGTCCCAGGCGCTTCACTTGGCGGCGCTTGCACGTTAGCGGTATGCCATCGACGAAGATCCCGAGTCAGAACAGAAATCGACATCGCAGTACTGCAACGGTCGTCCTTGCACCCATCGCCATCGTTCTGACGAAAATTCAAGCGCTCCCATTCATTCGAGCCGAGCGCTGCGGTCTCGCGTTTCGCACAATCATGGTGGGCGCGTAAGGCCGAGGGCGAAACCGAAGCCCGGGCGTACAAAAATAAAACAAACCGTCGCTCGCCTTGGCTCGTCTTGCCGACACCGCGTGGCCAGTCATTCACGGTCTACAGTCGGTGCGCGGATGGTGGGCGAGCGCGCTGTGTACCCCGCAGACGCCAACGTGAGTCGTCGTGGCATCGATATTGCTGAAATCTTGCGCGATGGACTTCGCCCAGCGCCAGGTGGCGAACGCCCTGTCGAAGTAACAGGCGCAGTCTGCCATGGTCGTACCGAAGCGAAATCTTTGCTTTGGTCTCCAACCCAGGGGCAGACCGATTGACCTCGTTACCGGTTACCGAGCAAAGCGGACGATCGTGTGCGACCGGATGTGTCACTGCTGCCCTGGCGGTTCTTTGCACAGGGCATCTCTTCACTTGCGATGCGCCACCGTCGCAACGCATGCACGTCGATGGGACGGCCCGCGGCCATGACAAACGGCTGCAACCAGGCGCCTTTATGTCGTCGGTTCGGCACGGGCACATCCGCGGCTCGCCGTCGTGGCACGTCATGCGGTGCGACGGCACCGACCGGTCGTCACGAAACGCGCGGTCGCGCGCTGCACGCGGGGGCACGCCGCTGTGACAGGCATCTTTCGTTGCGGAATCCCAATCGACGACGGCCCCTCTTCGACCGCGATGAAACGCCGGCAAAGGCGTTTCGAATCGGTGGCCATGCACTCGATCGCGACAACGAGGGAGGACGCGGGGTGGCCCTTCGCCCTTTGCACCATCGTGAAGCAAAAGCGGGCGTTTCACGCGCCGCCGCGCATCAGAATTGTGCATAGCAAGGCATTGCGCCCGCTGCTGCGACGCTGGATCGGCACGAATCCGGCCAGCTCTGGGCTGGCATCTATTTTGCTCCTCAAAAGCACCGCCCCTTCAGTGATCCTACGAGGACCGCTGCACACAGCATTCTTGCCGTCCCCATTGGGAGGAACACGAAGGTCTGCCGGCACTGCCGAGTGCAGTGACGGCTGTCCGGGTCCGTCACGTCAACGGACCCGGGGCAGCACTATCTGAAAGGGCCTTGAGCCGCAAACTGACCCACGTCTGGAGCTCGTGATAAATGAAAAGCAAATTGGAGTACATCTGGCTGGACGGTTACAAGCCGACCCAGAGCCTGCGTAGTAAAACCATGGTCCGCAAAGACTTCAGCGGCAAACTCGAAGATTGTCCGATGTGGTCATTCGACGGCAGTTCCACGCAACAAGCCGAAGGCAACGCCTCCGACTGTCTGCTTCGGCCCGTGATGGTCATTCCCGATCCCGGCCGCAAGAATTCCTACCTGGTCATGACCGAGGTGCTGAACGCCGACGGCACGCCGCATGTCAGCAACGGTCGCGCCACCATCGATGACGACGACGACGATTTCTGGTTCGGTTTCGAGCAGGAATACTTCCTGTGGGATCCCAAGACCGGTTTGCCGCCCGGTTTCCCGGCCGGCGGTTACCCGCCGCCCCAGGGCTCTTCCTCCTGCTCGGTCGGTGCACGTAATGCCTTCTGCCGTCACCTGTTCGAAGAGCACCTGGACATGTGCCTCGAGGCCGGCCT
>JAGRHA010000207.1 GCA_020445205.1 Gammaproteobacteria bacterium | reverse complement strand
GCCAGGGTGTGTGCATATGCCGGGTTGGTGACCAGAGTGCCGGCCGGTTTGGCGACACAGGTGTCAGGATCGGCGAAATAGGCCAACGCTGTCGGGTCGCGGAAGAACAGGCGTTGGTCGCAGCTCGGGTTGTTTGCCAGCAGGCCGGCTACCTGGCTGCTCGTGCGCTCGGTGAGGGCGAAGCCGTCACGTGCCAGCTGATAAGCGGGCCAGAACAACGCCGGCCAGGGTAGCCGCCCGTGTTCGCGATAGAGATGTTCCATCATGCGCGGCACGCCCGGGACGCCGACCGAGAGTCCGCTCTGCCAGGCCGTCGCGAACGACAGGCCGACGAAACGGTCTTCGCCAGCGGCAGCCGGCGCTTTCTCGCGCGCATCGATGGTCGTGAGACGATCGCGTCGCGCGTCGTAGTAGACCACGAACGCGCCGCCGCCGAGACCGCTCGATTGGGGTTCGACGAGGCCGAGCACTGTCTGCACGGCGATCATCGCGTCGACAGCCGTACCGCCGCGTCGCAGGACGGCTTCGCCGGCCGCCGTGGCGAGAGGATTCGCCGTGACAACCATCTCCTTCTTGGTGTGGACGGCGGTCGGCAGATCCTGCGCCGTAACCGGTGGTACCGCCACAAATGCGAGCAGCAGCCCGCAGATCAGCAAGCGTCTCATGGTTCACTCTCCTCCGATTTTATTTTTGTGAGCCCTAAGCATAGGCGGCGCCGGTCGATTTTCCATTGGCTGACAGGCGGATGGATAAACCGAATCCGGGCAGTGCGGATAAATCCCACAAATAGGTCGATTTCAACCTGCGAGTGCCGTCGGATTATGGTTGAGACTGCGCACATGGTGGGACAGTCCGCTGCCGTGCACGCTTGTCGAATGACGACGTATCGACCAAGAATGGTCCTCCGGCAGGATTCTGCGACACGCCGCGCGCGCAACATTCGAGCATTCGCCACACCGGTCAGCGCACAAACCATGGACGCATACAGCTACACCCACGGCGGGCAGGGCGGCGAAAAGGGGTCAGCAGTACCCTTTTGGGCAACGGCTCTGCTGGCCATAACATTCGGCACGCCGATGCCGGCGTTCGCCGGCGCCACGCTCGAGCCGGACGCCCTGGCGATCGCGCAACAGGTCGACTTCGTGAACCGCTTCGGCGCGTTGCGTAACGTGAGCTATGGCGACACCCGACAGCCTGTCGTCGTGTTCGATCACGATCCCGGTGGGCGCACGGTGATCAATACCTTCCAGCGATGGCGCACCAATGCGGTGGACGACGACGCAATCGCCGCGCGCGATCTCGTCGTCTTCAAGGGCGGCGCGCTGCGTGGTACCGGTATTTTGGTCACAGATCATGTCGATCCCGCGGCTGCGCGCGATTACCTGATCTGGTTGCCATCGCTACGCAAGGTCCGGCGTATCCTCGAGCCGGATGCCGCCGACCGCTGGGGTAACTCCAATTTCAGTTACGGCGATATCTATCTGCGCCGACCGCAGGACGAGCGTCACGAACTGTTGGGCCGCGAACGTTTCACTGGATGCCTCGGCTCCGCGTCTCCCGAACTCGCACGTGCCGATCGGCGCTTGCGAGACCTGCCTGCCGCCGACTGCGGTGTCGACGGGCGCGAGGTCTATCGGCTGCGTAGCCGACCGTTGCGCAGCGACCTCGGTTACGACGAGCGTATCGTACTCGTCGACGTACAGACCTTTGCCGATTACCGTTCGACCTATTTCGTCGACGGCCAGGTGTCGAAAGTCATCGACAAATCGTGGCACAGTCTGGGCCTCGACGATGTGCGTGCGCAGTACTGGACGTATTGGTATGCGCGCAGCGAACACTCCGGGCAGGCGGGCATGGCGTTCGTTCCCGAGAATGCGGTGAGTTGGAATGACGACATCGAACCGCGCTTCTGGAGCGAGGCCACCCTGCGCCGGATGAACCGTTGACGAACGCACAAGGCGGCGCGACGCGCCATGCGTCGGCATCGATGTGACCTGAGTATGTGGAGGTTCGGATGGAATTGCCGCGTAACAAGACCAAGATCGTTTGTACGATCGGCCCGGCGTCGGAGAGCCAATCCGTGCTACGCGCAATGTTGCGTGCCGGGATGGATATCGCGCGTCTCAATTTTTCCCACGGGGATTTCGACAGCCATGCGCGTACCGTGCAGGCATTGCGCGAGGCGGCGTCGGCCAGCGGACGGCGACTCGCGATCATGGCCGACCTGCCCGGACCGAAGATCCGCATCGGCGAGTTGTCGCCGGAACCCGTCGAGCTTGCCAATGGCGACGAGATCACGCTGACCACCGACGACATGGTCGGTGATGCGCGGCGCATACCGGTGAATCTCGCGAGCCTGCCGCAGGTCGTGAGCGTCGATGACAAGCTGTTCCTCAACGACGGCCTGATTTCGTTGCGCGTGATCGGTATCGACGGCAACGATGTGCGTTGCGAGGTGCGTGCGGGCGGCGAGCTGTCGTCGCGCAAGGGTTTGAGCCTGCCCGGCATCGATCTTGGTTTCAGCGCGTTCACCGAACGTGACCGTGAGTGTCTCGCGTTCGCGATCGAGCAGGGCGTCGACGCGGTCAGCCAATCGTTCGTCGCCACCGCCGCCGACATAGTCGCGCTGCGCGAAGCCGCAGCCGCGATGGGCGGGCAGCCGTTCGTGATTGCGAAGATTGAACGCGCGTGTGCGCTCGACAATCTCGACGAGATACTGCGGGTCAGCGATGGTCTCATGGTCGCGCGCGGCGACCTCGGGGTCGAGGTACCGATCGCCGAGATGGCCGTGATCCAGAAACGCCTGATGCTGGCGGCGACGGCGAGCGCGAAACCCGTGATCACGGCGACCCAGATGCTCGAATCGATGACCGAACATCGTCGGCCCACGCGCGCCGAGGCTACCGACGTCGCCAACGCCATCCTCGATGGCACCGATGCCGTGATGTTGTCGGCCGAATCGGCGGTCGGACGCTATCCCGTAGAGGCCGTGGCGATGCTGGCCGAGATCGCCGCCGCGACCGAGCCGCACCGCCAACGTTCTCCGGTCGATCTGCGCTGGCCCAGCAACCCATCGCTGCACGGCCTGATCGCGCGCAGCATTCATCAGGCTGTCACGGCGCTCGATCCCGTCGCGGTGTGTGTGCCGACACGCTCAGGATCAATGGCGCGCAACGTCACGCGGTTTCGCCTGCCGACCTGGATCACCGCGTTCAGCACGCAGGAAGCGACGTGTCAGTCGCTGCAGTTCTCGTATGGTGTGTTTCCTGTGAAGGTCGATGCAGAGAGCGCCGACTGGACCCCATTCCTGCGCGAATGGCTGGGCGCACGCGGTGTGACGAGTGGCTTCGCGATCCTGGCGCAGGGACCGTCCGCGGAGTACCCGTGTGGCAATCACCGTATGGAGGTCGTCGACCTCGAATTGTGCTCGGCGCCGCGGGCGTAGGATGGCCGCGATCGGCCGGCCGCGAAAGGAGGCAATGTTGCAGCACGATGACTCCCCCGAAGACCCATGCGCACACCATGATTCGCAACGACAAGCGGATGTGAGCAATCCCTCGGATGCCCCATCGCTGGACGTGCTTATCGCACGCCGGTACAGCCGTCGCGCGCTGCTCCAGGGCGTACTCGGCGCGAGCGCCGTCGCGACGCTCGGCGGGTGGCCGGGCGCGCGGCGCGCCACGGCCGCCGAACGCGAGGGTGCACCGTCGTGGAGTGCGTCCATGACGTTTGCCGGCGTCGCGCACGGCATCGATGCCGAACACCATGTCGCCCGCGGTTATCGGGCCGATATCCTGTTGCGCTGGGGCGACCCGGTCTTGGCCGATGCGCCCGCATTTGACGCACACGCACAGAGTGCGAACGCGCAGCGCCGCCAGTTCGGCTACAACAACGACTTCGTCGGTTACGTGCCATTGCCCTACGGGTCGCAGAACAGCGAGCACGGTCTGCTGTGCGTGAACCACGAGTACACCGAGGCGCGGCTGATGTTTCCCGCTGGCAGCGCGTCCAGCGCCGAACGCGTGGCGATCGAAATGGCCGCGCATGGCGGTTCGATCGTCGAGGTACGCAAGACAGGCGGGCGTTGGCAGGTCGTGAGCGACAGCGCGTACGCGCGCCGCATCAACGCGCTCGACACGGCGATGCGCTTCGCCGGTCCGGCGGCCGGCAGTGCACGCCTGCGCACGCGTGACGATCCCGATGCGCGGCGCGTGACGGGCACCATCGCCAACTGTGCCGGTGGCATCACGCCCTGGGGTACATGGCTCATGGCCGAAGAAAACTTCCACTACTACTTCGGCGGCAAGCTCGACGGCAATCCCGAAGCCGACAACTATCGTCGCTATGGTCTGCCGTCGACGCGCTACGCCTGGTCGCGTCACGATCGGCGCTTCGATCTCGCTGCCGAAGCCAACGCCGCCAATCGCTATGGCTGGATCGTCGAGGTCGACCCCTACGATCCACTCGCCGTGCCGGTCAAGCGCACCGCGCTGGGTCGCTTCCGCCACGAGGCCGCGGCCAACACCCTGGGCAAGGACGGCCGGCTCGTCGTCTATTCAGGTGACGACCAGGCGTTCGAGTACCTCTACAAGTTCGTCACCGCGGGCAAGGTCGACAGCCGCGAGCGCGCGGCCAATCGCGACCTGCTCGACGACGGCACGCTGTACGTCGCGCGTTTCGAGGCGGACGGCACGTTGCGTTGGTTGCCGCTCGTGCATGGTCAAGGCGGTCTGGAGGCAGACAACGGCTTTCACGACCAGGCGGATGTCGTCATCGAGGCGCGCCGTGCCGCGACGCTGCTCGGCGCGACGCCGCTCGACCGGCCCGAAGACGTCGAACCCAACCCGGTCAATGGCCGTGTCTATGTGATGCTCACAGGCAACCACCGGCGCGGTCACGAGGCGGTCGACGCGGCGAATCCGCGTGCCGCGAACCTGTGGGGTCATATCCTGGAGCTGACGCCGCACGACGGCGACCATGCGGCGACACGTGCAAGCTGGCGGATCGTGATCGGCGCCGGTAACCCGCGCGACCCGGCGACGGCCGCGCACTGGCACCCACAAACCGCGGAAAACGATTGGTTCGCCTGTCCCGACAATGCCGCCGTCGATCCACGCGGCAATCTTTGGGTGGCGACGGACCAGGGCTCACGCTGGCACCTCACGTCGGGCTCGGCCGACGGCTTGTGGGCGCTGGCGACCGACGGCGAAGAGCGCGGACGTGCGCGCATGCTGTATCGCGCACCCGTCGGTAGTGAAGTCTGCGGCCCCTGTTTCACACCGGATGGCAGGACACTGTTCCTTGCCGTGCAACATCCGGGCAGCGACGGCACCGAGGCGTTCACCGGATTCGGCCGCCGTTCGTCGTTCGCCGATCCCGCGACACGCTGGCCGGACTTCGACGACCGTACGCCACCGCGACCGTCGGTGGTCGTGATCACGCGTGACGACGGCGGCCCGATCGGCAGTTGATGCCGTGCTCAGTACTTGACCGAGCAGCCGTAGGGTCGCGTGACGGCCGGCTGCACGGGCTGCCCCACCTGCAGCTGCGCCAGGGCCGTGCGCACGTAGGGTTCGGCACGCGCGATGTCGGCCGCGTCGGCCGACGCGATGCTGTCGATGCCGCCCATGTAGCGCAGCACGCCGTCACCATCGATCACGAACATATGCGGCGTCGTCTTGGCGCCGTACAGCCTGCCGACTTCACCGCTTTCGTCGAGCAGCACGGCGCTCGGTGACGCCGTTCGCTCGCGCGTCAGGCGATCGGCTTCAGTCCCGCTGACGTGTCCCTGTTTGCCCGGCGCCGACGAGATGATCGACAGCCACACCACGTCGCTTGCGGTGGCATCGCGCTGCTGCGCCTGCATGTTGCCTGCACCGTAATGTTTACGTACGTAGGGACAGTCGTGGTTGGTCCATTCGAGCACCACGGATCGGCCGCGGTAATCGCTGAGCTGGTGACGCTTGCCGGCGCTGTCGACGGCGCTGAAGTCCGGTGCCGGCTGGCCCACCTGGGGCAGGGCGAGTGCCGACGTCGTCAGGGTCAGCAGCAGCGTGGCGAGCAGGTGTTTGATCGACATGGTGGTTACTCCGGGTGGTTGAGATTGGCGAACGCGTCGAGGACGATGCCCGCGGTGAGCAGCTGTGGCAGAACCTGTGGTTCACCACCATCGGGCGGATACAGCAGGTACAGCGGCACGCCGCTGCGCCCGTAGGCCTGCAGGGTCTTGGTGATCTCGGCGTCACGGCGTGTCCAGTCGGCGGTCAGGTAGGCGATATCGTTCGCGGCCATGGCATCACGTACGGCGCTCGCGCGCAGCGCAACGCGTTCGTTGACCTTGCAGGTGATGCACCAGGCGGCCGTAAAGTTCACCAGCACGGCGCGGCCCTCGGCGCGCAGTTGTGCGACGCGCTGTGGCTGCCACGTCTCGCTGGTGGCGGTCGTGGGCGCCGCTTCGGCGCCGCGGCGATGAAGGTCGGCGGCATAGCCTGCGCACACGACGCTGCCGGCGAGCAATGCGAGCACCGGCAGCCGGCGCAGCAACGGGCGTTGCCACGCCTGCCCGAACCACCATAGGCCGAACGCGAGCAGCACGGCACCGGCCAGCGTTGCCGCCAGCGCCTCGGCAGCGACCTGCTGGCTGAGTACCCACAACAGCCAGGCGGCGGTCGCATACAGCGGAAACGCCAGCAGTCGGCGCAGGCGCTCCATCCACGGACCCGGCGCCGGCAGTCGTTGCAGCCAGGCCGGAAACAGGCTCAGCAACAGCATCGGCAAGGCGAAGCCGGCGGCCAGTGCGGCGAACACCAGCAGCGTCTCGGCCGTCGGTCGCGTCAGTGCGAAACCCAGTGCCGTACCCATGAACGGTGCGGTGCAGGGGCTGGCCACGACCACGGCCAGGGCACCCGTGGCGAAGCTGCCACGCACGCCGCGTCGCTCGGTGAGAGATTGACCGAGACCGCTGAGGCCACCACCCATCTCGAACACCCCGGAAAGGTTCATGGCCAATCCCAGCATGAGATACAGGAGCGCAACGACGATCAACGGCTCCTGCAGCTGGAATCCCCAGCCGAGCATCGCGCCGCCGGCGCGCAGTGCCGCGAGCAGCGCGGCGAGCGCGAGGAAGGTGGCCACGACACCGGCGGCATAGGCGACGCCATGGCGGCCGGCGTGGCCGCCGCGCTGACCCACCAGGCCGAGGACCTTGATCGACAGCACCGGCAATACGCAGGGCATGAGATTGAGCAGCAGTCCGCCGGCGAACGCCAACAGCAGCGCTGCTGCGAGGCCGACGCGGCTCTCCGCCAGTGGCCCCGACGCGGGCTGGGCCTGGAGTTCGAAACCGCGCGTCAGCGTGCCGTCAGCGCCGGCTTCGCTGACGACGAGCAGGCCGCTCAGCGTTTCGCCGGCGGCGGGCGGCGCGTCACCGAAGGGCAGATCGAGCTCGAGCCGCTCGTCGCGCAGGGTCCAGCGTTGGGGCAGCGACGGTGCGACCGGTCCCCATTGGTCGGCCGCAAACCAAATCTGGGTGTCGGGTGCCGGCTTCCAGTCGGTACCGGAAAGCGCCAGTCGCATGCCGGTGTCACCGAGGCGGTAGACCGCGTTGCCCGGCAGGGGCAGCGCTGCCGCTGTCCGTGCGGCGGCGAATCGCGGGTCGGCCGTTGTGGCGCCTGTGGCGGCAGCTAGTGACAGCTCCAGACGCGCCTGCTGGGGAATGCATTCTTCGCGGCAGACCAGCCAGCTCACGTCGGCCTTGAGCGTGGCCGCACTGCGGAAATCCGCAGGTGGCAGCAACTCGCTGCGTAGCAGCGTGTGCCGCTCATAGCCGTAATTCACGAACGGACCGACCGCGATGCGCTGCGGCACGGGCCACTGCAGCGGCCCGGCGTGCCAGCCGGCGGGTAGCGTCCAGGTCACCCGCGGTGCTTCGCCGGAATCGCCGGGATTGCGCCAATACACGTGCCAGTGCGGTATGAGATCGAACGACAGGCCGACCTGCAGCGGCCGGCCCGGGGTGTAAGCCGGGTGTTCGGCGACCAGACTCAACGTCGCCTGCTCGGTCTGCACCGTGTGCGGGGCAGCGAGTGCGGTGCCGGCGATGCCGAGCAGCAACGACAACAGGGCAAGGATTCGTCGCAAGGGGGCTCCGGTGGCCGGGCGCAGGTGTGAGATTAGTCCCGTTCGCGCCCACAAGGTTCAGCGATGCGCGAAGTTAAGCCGGGGTGGCCTGCGGCCGGTGCATCAAGGAATCCGATTCGGCGCCGATATTGTCGTTTATGGAGCTGCCCGACGGAGGGTCAGGCGGCCGCCTGTCTTGTTGAAAGGGATCCGCACTCATGCTCGCTTCGCTGAAAACCAAACTTCTCGCCGCCGTGGTCCTGGTCGTTGTCCTGTTGCTGCTGCAGGCACTCGTGATGACGCTGAAAGTCGCGCAGGTCGAGGAAAACGCAGGTGATATCCGCGACTTTTCGACCGTTGTCGTGAAGAAATCATTCGAACTCAAACTCGCCGTGGTACAGATCCAGCAATGGCTGACCGACATCAGTGCCACGCGCGGCCAGGATGGTCTCAACGACGGCTTCGACGAGGCCGCGAAGCACTATGCGGCGGCACGTCAGTTGCTGTCCGAGCTGGCGGCGCTGAGTGCCGAAAAACGCGATCTGTATGCGGCCATGGAGACGCGGCTCGCGGCCTACTACGAAACGGGGCAACGCATGGCACGCGCCTACGTCGCCGAGGGCTCCAGCGCCGGCAACCGCCTGATGGGTGAATTCGACAGTGTGTCGGAACAGATCCAGGAGAGTGTCGCCGAGGCGATGAAGTTCGCCGAAGACATGTCGGCGCTCGATCTCGCGCATTCCATTCAGGTGGTCGGCTCGGTGCGTACCTGGTCGTTGGGCATGGCCGTACTCATGATCGCATTCAGCCTGGTCGCCGCGTTCTTTCTCATGCGTCTGGTCATCGCGCCGATCTGCCGTACCGCGGCTCTGGCACGTGAACTGGCCGAAGGCGATGGCGATCTGACACGGCGTCTCGACGCCAACCGCGGTGACGAGATCGGCAAGGTGTCGCGCGCGATCAACACCTTCGTCGAGAGCATCCGCGGCACCGTCGTGACCATGGGCGATGTTGCGCGTCAGCTCACGGGCGCGGCGCAGCAGTTGACGGGGTTGGCACGCGAAGGCCAGCAGCTGGCCGCCGATCAGCTGCGTGAGACCGAAGCCGTGGCGACGGCGATGACACAGATGAAATCCGCGGCCGACGAAATTGCGCGCACCGCGAGCGAAACGGCGAGCCACACCCAGGAGGCCGCGACGCGTGCCAGCGATGGCGACCGGGCGGTGCAGAAGGCCGCGTCGGTCATCCGCTCCCTGCAGGACGAGGTGGGGCACGCGCAGACGGTCATCAACCAGCTTGGCGAGGACAGCAGCAACATCGGTACGGTGCTCGACGTGATCCGTGGGATTTCCGAGCAGACCAATCTGCTCGCGCTGAATGCCGCGATCGAGGCCGCGCGTGCCGGTGAACAGGGGCGTGGTTTTGCCGTGGTCGCCGACGAGGTGCGCACGCTGGCGAGTCGCACCCAGCAGTCGACCGAAGAGATCCAGTCGATGATCGCGACCCTGCAGAACCGCGCCAAGGAGTCGGTCAAGGTCATGGCGGAGAGCCGCGACATGGCGACGCAGAGCGTCAGCGAGGTGGAAAAGGCCCAGGGTCTGCTGGATGCGATCAAGCAGGGTATGTCGAGCGTGCAGGAAATGACCTACCGGATCGCGACCGCGGCCGAGGAGCAGAGCCAGGTGTCGGGCGATCTCGACCGCAGCCTCAACAATATCGCCGGGTTGGCGCGCCAGAACAGCAGCAGCGCCGACTCGACGGCCGTCGCCAGCACCCAGCTCGGCGGCCTGTCGGACGACATCGGCGGCCTGGTCGGTCGCTTCAAGACGGACTGAGTGGCCGCGCGTCAGTCGCCGGGCAGCGGTGGCACCGCGCGTAGGTAACGGACGATTGCGGCGCGGTCGTCGCGTGTGAGTTTCGACGTCGTGTTGTCGACGACTTCGGCCATCGTGCTGCCGGTGTAGTCACCATCCGGTAGCGCGCCGGTCTCGAGAAAATACGCGAGATCATCGGCCGACCATTTGCCGATGCCCGCTTTGCGGTCAGGCGTGATGTTCGGCACCTTGTCACCTTCGGGACCATCTGCGTTGCCGCCGAGATAACGCGAGCGGTCGCTGACGCCGGCGAACTTGCGTGGCGTGTGACACTCGCCACAATGTCCCAGTGCATCGACGAGGTACCAGCCACGCTGCTGCTCCGTATCGCGCGGCGGTTCCGGTGGTGCTTCCATGATCCACCACTGCCACGGTGCGATCATCCAGCGCGCGAGCCACCACGGCAGGTCGTGTTCGCGGTTGGCCTGCCGGTGTGCCGGCAGGGTCATCAGGTAATCGAAGATCGCGCTCGCGTCGTCGTCGCTGAGCAGGCGATAGGACGGGTAGGGAAACACGGGGAAATACGCGCTGCCGTCGTCACGCGTGCCGTGCTTGACGGCGTGGATGAAGCGCTGCGCCGTCCACTCGCCGATACCGGTTTCGCGATCGGGAGTGATATTGGGCGAGTAGAAGGCGCCGAACGCGGTGTCGAAACGGCGTCCGCCGGCCAGCGCCGGTCCGCCGTCGCGGGTGTGACAGCCCGCACAGCCGGCGGCATGGAACAGGTACTCACCATCCCCAGCCGCGGCCGTGCCCGCCAGCAACGCGAACCACAGCGCTACCCAGGCCGGCGGCACACCGTGTCGCATACTCAGTCGTCCTTTTGCCGGAAGTCCTCGTGACAGCCCTTGCAGGCCTGGCCGACGTCTTTGTGTGCGGCCGCGATGGCTGCCGCGTCGCCGCCTTCTACGGCGCCCAGGAAGGCCGCCGTGGCGTCACGCGCTGCTGTCGTTGCCTGTTCGAATTTCGCCGGTTCGTCCCAGATCGCCGGTTTGGCCTTGGTTTCGCCGAAGTCCGAGCCGGCGGGGAACAGCCGCGGCAAGTGCGCGTTGAGTTCGGCGAGTGCACGTGCATGCATCAGCAGATCGCCCTCTGGCGCGACCTTGCCGCGCACGATCTGCGTGCTGGCACCCATATGCCCGGCGATTGCTTTCATCATCGCCTGGCGGTACTTGATGTAGTCCTCATCGTCGGCGACGGCCGCGCCCGTGAGAAAGGCGAGGGCAGTGAGGGTAACGAGAGCGGTCGGTTTCATACGGCGTCTCCTGTGGGGGTGGCGATGCGGTGGTCCAGCATAGCAAGCGGACAATCGTGGTGCAGTGTCGAAGTCTTCGACCATAGACCTGTAAAACCGGCGTGGGTTCGCATAGCCTCACAGGTTGCGGCTTGCGAACGTTGTGCGAAGCGTCGACGCCCGGCGCCGGTCGCTGGTTCGCACGGAACGACAAACGAGGCGGTTGATGAAACAAGCACTGATCACGGGTACCAGCAGTGGGCTGGGCCAGGCCTTGGCCGCGCAGCTGCTGACATCGGGCTGGCGGGTGTTCGGATGCAGTCGGCGGAGCGCGGGACTCGATGGTCTGCAGGAACGTGCCGCCGACCTCGCGCGGCTGGGGAGCATCGCACCGATGCTCGACGATCTGCTGGACGGCGTCGACCGACTCGAACTCGTGGTGCTGAATGCCGGCATACTCGGCGAGATCCGCGACATGTCGGACACGCCGCTCGACGCCGCGCGCCAGGTCATGGACATCAACGTCTGGGCCAACAAGGTAATCATGGACTGGTTGCACGGCGCCGGTATCACGATCCGGCAGATCGTCATGATCTCGTCCGGGGCATCGGTGCTGGGCAACCGCGGCTGGTCGGGCTACGCCTTGTCGAAAGCGACGTTGAACATGTTGGCGCGTCTGTATTCCCACGAATTCGCCACAACGCACATCAGCGCATTGGCACCCGGCATCATCGATACGGCGATGATGCATACGCTGTGCGAAGCGGATGGCGCAATGTTTCCCGCGGTCGAACGCCTACGCCAGGCGCGCGGCACGCAAGCAATGCCCGATGCCGCAGGCGCTGCCCAGCGCGTCATCGAGGTGCTGTCGTTGTTGCGCGAACGCCCCAGCGGCAGCTTTGTCGATCTGCGCGAAATCCTCGATCCGGCGGGCTACGCCGCGTTGTACGGGAGCGCGGCTTCGCCGCCGCTCAGTACGCGCTGAGCCATTGCACGACGGTGGCCGTGGCTTTCGCCGGCACTTCGAGATGCTCGGCATCGACGATCTCGAACTGGCTGTGCGGATTCGACGGTGTACGGTCGAACGCATAGCTTCGGTCTTTGGTGCCGGGGATCCGGTCGCGTGCACCGGCGACGTACAGCACGGCGATGCCGTCATTCAGCGCGCGCATATTGCTGACGAAATCGGCCGGCCCGTCGGCTGCGAACCAACTGCGGTAGATGTTCGCGCTGACTGTGCGGTTCATCGATCCGTTGGGGACGATGTCCGGAAACGCTGCCTTTTCGTCACCGCGGCCCGCCGCGATCAGCGTGTCGGCCTCGGACACCGCAGTGGCGAAGCGCTTCACCAGTCCGGGCTGGGAGACGAAATGGCCTGGGGCCAGCAGGATGATGCCCTGGATGTCATCGAAGCGCGCCGCGTAACCGGCCGCGGCGACAGCGCCGAGGCTGTGGCCGGCGACAAACACTTTGCTCACACCGCGCTGCTTGAGCGTCGCGACATGGCCGTGGATTTCGCTCATCGCGTCGTCGAACGTGCGGTCGTAGATGCGGTCGCGGTGCCATGGCATGTCGGGTGTCAGCACCTGCACGCCGGCACTGCGCAGATCGGACGCCAGGGGGGCGACCCAACGCGTCGTACCGCCCTTGCCGTGCATGAGCACGACGCCGATCCGCTCGCCCCCGGCGATGGGTTTGATGTTCTGGGTATTGCAGGCGGCCAGCGACAGGGCGAGCAATACCATCAACAACGGGCCGATACGCAGATCCATGGTTAAACTCCCGTAGAGTGAGTGGAGAAACCGACGCACCGAGACAGCGGCCCTTACGGCCATGATTCGTACCATAGTAGATGGTGTGCGGCCTGCCAGTCGGTGCGGTCGTCGCAAACGGCAACGTCAAGCAGAGCTGTCGCATGAACGACGCGATCGAACAACAGCTCGAGCAACGGCTCGGCCGCATCCATGCGCGCCAGCGGCTCGGTATCGAAGCCGAACGCGACCAGCGGGTGTTCGGTGGTGGCATCAACTTCTTTCACCCCGAGAACTGGTATTCCGCGCACGCACTCATCCGCTACGTACTGCGTGTGAGCGGACTGTACGGACGGGGTTACCGCAACACGCTCGCTATCCAGCTGCGCCACAACGAGGTCGGTATTGCACGTCTGCCGGCGGCCTTCGATGGATTCCGCCTGCTGCATATGAGCGACCTGCATGGCGATCTCAACCCGGCCGCGATGACGGTGATCGCCGAGCGTGTTGCGGGCATCGACTATGACGCGTGCGTGATCACCGGTGATTTCCGTGCCCAGACCTTCGGCCCATGGCAACCGGCGCTCGACGCTTTGCGCGGGCTGCTGACGCAACTGACGCAGCCTGTCTACGCGGTGCTCGGCAACCACGACAGTGTCCGCATGGTGCCGGGGCTCGAGGCGATGGGCGTGAACGTGCTCATGAACGAGCAGGTCGCGATCACCCGCGGCGGGGAGTCCATTCACCTCGTCGGTGTCGATGATCCACACTATTACCGGGTCGACAGCCTCGCGATGGCTGGTCACGCGGTCCCGGACGATGCGGTCGCCGTCCTGCTGTCGCACACACCCGAGATCTACCGCCAGGCCGCACACGCGGGCTTCGACCTCATGTTGTGTGGTCACACCCATGGCGGACAGATCTGTCTGCCCGGTGGCATTCCGATCACCCTCGATGCCCGCATCCCGCGTACGCTGGGTGCAGGTCCCTGGCGCTACCTGAACATGCCGGGTTACACCACGGTGGGTGCGGGCAGCTGCATCGTGCCGGTGCGTCTGAACTGCCTGCCAGAAGTCGTTGTGCACGTCCTCAGGCGCCGTTGAGCCGAACACGTCAGAAAGGGTGGGCACGCACACCGAGCCACACCAACAACCGGGACAGCAGCAGGTCGGTGGCCAGGAAGGCAAATGCGACGACGACGATATCGGCCGGCGTCAGCGCCAAGGTCTCGCGGTAGACAACGAGCGGCAGCAGTGACTCGGGCAATTGGTCGAGGCCCAAGGCACGTTCGCCGGAGGCGAGTCGCAGGCGGCGCTTGACGAAACTCGAGCACAGATCGCCGAGCATCGCCAGCGCACCGACGCCAGCGCCGACGAGCCAACCGGTTCCGAGCAGGGCAGATACGGCGCTGCTCGCGCCCAGCGCCACGGCGACCCCGCGCCAGGTCTTGGTTGCACCGAACAACCGTCGCCCGTCGCGCAGGTGTACACCGGCATCCAACGCCCAGTCGCCGCGGCCTCGCAGGGTGAGGCGTAGCAACAGCGGGCTGCCGTTGGCGACGAGCAGCAATATCAGGGCCTGCGCAATCATCGCTGCCGATGCTCAGCGGCCGTGGAGCGGGGCTGTATCTCCGCGTGTCGTTTTCGTGCCTTGGGTCCGCTGCAAGGGCGCTCGCCGTACCATAGCTGTCAACATCGGTTATTCTATGCGCCGTCCACGGCCTTTGCGTCGTGACAACATGTCGCCCCACGGGCATGCAGCGCCGTGGCGGACGAGAACAACAAGACCATGAAATTTCGTCGTCGAATCAGCCGATCCATCATCCAAAGGGGGAAAGAGCAATGGCCGATTATCTCGCAGATGTCCAGCGTTACGATGCAGGTGCCGACGCAGACGTCGTACAGAAGATCGTCAAACACCTGGGAATCGCTCTGCAGAGCAAGGACGCGTCGCTGGTGTCGTGTTCGGATAAGTCGGAGCTCGACCGCGTGCGTGAAAAATGGTGTGGCAAGAAACTGGGTCAGACCGATGCCGCGGCGGCAGATGCCGTGATAGCCAAGGTCTGTGAGACCATGAAAGGTGACCGCCAGAAGCAGCGCGTTACTTTCTATTATCTTGTCGCGAAGGAAATGGGCAAGCTCGGCGATCTGTAAGGTCCCGTACTGTCCGCCATCGCCTCCGGCTGTCCGCCGGGGGCGGGGCAGCCACCCTTCACCCGCCTACGCCGACGACCATCCATCGCCATTGATGGCGGCCAGCCCGAATTCCACGCGCTTGCGGGTTCTCGTCCCGAGCATGATCCAGCCGCTGAACCGAGCCTTCGTTGTCCTGCTGCTGTTCGTAATGCCTTGCGGCATCGCGGCGGCAGATGAATCGCCGCTGCCGACACTCAACGTGGCCACGCGCAGTGTGCCGCCATTCGCGTATCAGGATGCCGATGGCACGTGGCGTGGCATCGCCATCGAGCTCTGGGAGCGTATCGCCGATACCATCGGCGTGAGCAGCCGCTACGTCGAGGTGTCGCTGGACGAGATGCTCAAAGGCACCGCTACGGGCAGATTCGATGCCGCGGTGGGCGCCTTGTCGGTCACGCCCGAACGCGAAGCGGCTTTTGATTTCAGCCATCCCTTCTATCGCACGGGCCTCGGAATCGCCGTCGCACGTGACGACGACGATGGCTGGTGGTCCATGCTGGGCGGCCTCGCTTCACCACGCTTTCTCGGTGGTGTCGCGGCGCTGCTGTTGCTGCTCGCAGTCGTCGGTGCGGCAGTGTGGCTGTTCGAGCGACGACGCAACACACAGTTTCCGCGCGATCCCGTGTGTGGTATCGGTGCCGGCCTGTGGTGGTCGAGCGTTACCATGACCACGGTTGGCTATGGTGACAAGGCGCCCGTGACATTCGGTGGCCGCGTCCTCGGCCTGATATGGATGTTCGCCTCGGTGATCCTGATCTCGATGATCACGGCCGGACTGACCACGGCGCTGACACTCGATGCGTTGTCGGACAAGGTCGCATCCGAAGACGATCTCGGCAAGGTGCGTACTGCGACCGTCGCCAACTCGACGAGTGCAAGGCGTCTGCGCAGCAGGGGCATCAGCTTCAGCGCTTTCGATGACCTCGGCGCCGCGATGCAGGCGCTGGCCGCCGGGGAGTTCGATGCCGTGGTCTACGATCGGCCCCTGCTCAGATACCGCGTGCGCACGCTGTATCCGGAGCGGCTGCGTGTCCTCAATATCACGTTCGAGCCACAGGATTACGCGATCGGCCTGCCGCCGGATAGCGCGCTGCGCGAGAAGGTCAACCGGCAACTGCTGGCACACAGCCGCGGCAACACCTGGGAGGCGCTCGTGATGCGCTACCTGGGAACCGAGTAGCCGTCACGGCGCGGAACAGGCATGACGCACGATCGAGTAACAGGTTCGACAGCCATGACGATACGTTGGTTTTTTGCCGTGCTGCTGGTCTGCATGACCGCAATCGCCGCCGCCGATACGACGCCCGGGGATGGGGCGGGACAGGATCAGATGCGCGTCGTCACCGTTGAACGCAAGCCGTTTGCGATGACGCTGAACGGTACGCTCACGGGTTTCAGTATCGACTTGTGGCATGCGCTCGCAGACCGTCTCGCATGGACACACACGATCGATACCAGCACATCGTTTGCCGATATGCTGGGGCGCGTCGAACAGGGTTCTGCGGACCTCGCGATCGGCAATATCTCGATCACCTCGGATCGTGAGAACCGCTTCGATTTCTCACATCCCGTGTTCGATGCCGGTTTGCAAATCCTCATCCCTGAGAATGGTTCGGGTTCGTCGGGTGTGTTGTCGGCCATTTTCACCTGGGAGGTCTTGGGCTGGATCCTTGCTGCCATCTTCGTGATTTTTCTGATTGCGAACCTCATGTGGTTCTTCGAGCGCCGCGACGCACCGTATTTTCAACGCGGTTACCGCGAGGGCCTGTGGCCTTCGTTCTGGTACGCGATGCACGTGATGATCAGTGGTGGCTTCGAAGAGCACGTACCACGCAGCGTGCCTGCGCGCATTCTCGGCATCGCGCTCGTGGTGTGCAGTCTGTTCCTGGTATCCGCGTTCGTCGCCAAGATCACGTCGACGATGACGATCAACGAATTGCGCAGTGATATCGAGACTGTGTCCGATCTCTACGGCAAGAAGGTCGGCACCACGCGCGGTTCCACGGCTTCGGCCTTCATGACGTCGAAGGGTATCGAGCACGCACAGTACGACGATATTGCGGCGCTGTTCGCTGCGCTGAGTGCCGGCAGACTGCATGCCGTGGTCCACGACGCACCGATTCTGCGCTACTACGCCAACGGTGAGGGCAGGGGCAGTGCACGCGTCGTCGGTGGTGTATTCAAGCCCGAGAAGTACGGCATCGTGTTCGCGCAGGGCAGCAGCATGGTCGAGCCCGTGAACCGGGCGCTCCTGGCGTTGCGCGAGAACGGCCGTTACGACGAAATCTATCGCCGTTGGTTCGGCAACACGGCCAGCGATGACTGATCGGCCAGTGCGCTGCCAACGGTCATAAACGACAAAAACCTTTGCTTGGCAAGGATATTGCCCCCTTCAAGCCCAGCACGCGACTGCGACGACGATGCACCGGTTTTGTGCACCGCATTGGTGCGATCGTTGCGATATTGAACAATGCTGGTACCGATGCCATCGCCATTTTTGGCCATGGCCGGCCACGAATCGACGCTTGGGGAGACAAGTGATGTTTGACGGACTTCAAGATCGTTCGATGGGCGGGTTGGAGGAGCACGGCCTCTACAACCTGAACGAGGTTTTCTGGAACCTGCCCACGCCTGCACTGTATGAACACGCGATTCGCCGCCGCGAGGCGTCACTGTCGCATCTGGGCCCACTCGTCGTACGGACCGGCCACCACACCGGTCGGTCCGCGGACGACAAGTTCATCGTCGACGAGATCGAGACCCACGACCAGATCTGGTGGGGCACGATCAACAAGCCAATCCCCGAACAGAACTTCGACGTGCTGCATCAGCGCATGGCGTCGTATCTGCAGATGAAGGACGTCTACGTGCAGGATTGTTACGTCGGTGCCGATCCTGCGTATCGCATGCCGATCCGCATCATCACCGAGTACGCCTGGCACAGCCTGTTCGCACGCAACATGTTCATCCAGCCGGAACCCGGCGCCGTGTACGACCACGAACCCCAGTTCACGGTCATCAACTCACCGCGGTTTCATGCCATACCGAGCCAGGACCATACGCGTAGCGAGACCTTCATCCTGGTGAATTTTCACCGCCGCCTGGTGCTGATCGGTGGCACGAGTTACGCGGGTGAGATCAAGAAGTCCATCTTCTCGGTCATGAACTATCTGCTGCCGGGGCGTGGTGTGCTGCCGATGCACTGTTCGGCGAACATCAGCCCGGAGGGCAAGACGGCGTTGTTCTTCGGTCTCAGTGGAACCGGCAAGACGACACTGTCTGCAGACAAGTCGCGCACCCTGATCGGTGACGATGAACATGGCTGGAGCGACAACGGCATCTTCAATTTCGAGGGCGGCTGCTACGCCAAGATGATCCGTCTTTCGCCTAAGAACGAGCCCGAGATCTACGCCACCACGGTGCGCTTCGGCACTGTGCTCGAGAACGTGGCCATGGATGCCAAGACACGCTATCTCGATCTCGATGATGGTTCGTTCACCGAGAATACGCGCGGTGCCTACCACATCAGTGCGATTCCCAATGCCACGCTTGCCGGCAACGGTGGCCAGCCCGAGAACGTCATCTTCTTGACCTGCGATGCGTTCGGTGTGATGCCGCCGATCGCGCGCCTGACCGCAGAGCAGGCGATGTATCACTTCATGTCGGGTTACACCGCGCGCGTCGCCGGGACCGAGAAGGGCGTGACCGAGCCGTCGCCGGTGTTCAGCGCCTGTTACGGCGCACCGTTCATGCCATTGCATCCGCGGCGCTATGCCGAACTGCTGGGTGAGCGCATCGCGCGCCACGATGTCAAAGTCTGGCTGATCAACACGGGTTGGACCGGTGGTCCCTACGGTGTCGGGGAGCGAGTCGAGATTCCGTACACGCGCGCCATGGTGAACGCGGCGCTCGACGGCGCACTCGGTGACGTCCCGACGCGGCGTGACCCGGTATTCGGGTTCGAGGTGCCCACGGCGTGTCCGGGCGTTCCGGACAGCCTGCTCGACCCGCGCACGAGTTGGCAGGACGGCGCGGCGTACGATGCTCAGGCAGCGAAGCTGGCGCAGATGTTCCACGACAACTTCCGCAAGTTCTCCGACGACGTGCCCGAAGCGATCAAGGCGGCGGGACCGACCGCCTGACGCTGCCCGGCACGCGGTACAGCGCTATGGCAGATCTGAAGAACATCGACGGCCATTTCTTTCCGGCGGCGCATCCTGGCTGGGGTGCGTTCGCCGAAGAGTTGTTCCACTACACCTCGCGCTACTACAAGACCACGGAGGCGTTCCTCGGTTCGCTCGCCGGACTGCCGCGGTTTTCGATGACGGGCTACAGTGCGGCGCGGCTCAGCGACGAGCAACGCAGCCTGCTCGGTGCCGTGCTCGCGAGTCCGCCGGAACGCGAAACGGCGTTGGCGGTCATGTCCGTCGTGGAGTACGTGTGTTCAGGCAGCGCCGACGTCGACGAGCGGCTCGCCGATACCTTTGCGCCGGTCGCCGATGCCTTGCCGCCGGCAGATCTGCCCGAGCATCCCGTGCATTTCACGGCAGAGGGTGAGGGCGATGTCGATCCGCTCGATCCTTTCATGAGCCTTGCCGACCGGCTGCTCATGCCCGTCGCACTGCGCGATCGCCATGTCGAAGTGTCATTGCGTGAACTCGCGAAGCACCTGCAATCACCGAACTCCACGCTGCGCACCAATCTGCACAACGCCATCATCGCGTTGCACAATGCCGGTTACGTGCTGCGCAATCATCCGCACCTCACGCATTGCGAGGCGGACGAGATCTCGCGCCGCCGCAACTGAGCGTAACGCAGGATCGCTGCGCGCCGGGTCATGCTGCGCGGCGTGCCGTGATTGCAGCGAGCACGCCGTCCCATAGCGCCAGGCGTGCATCAACCGCGTACTGGGCCGCGGCGATCGCTTCCGCGATGCGCACCTCGTCTCCGGCACACAGATTGTTGAGCAGACGCAACGACATGGGGGCGTGGAAATCGGCGTCGAGGTGGACGTGGCGTTGCAGATAGGCGTGCAACACCGGCGCCTGATCGTGCTCGATGGCGAAGCGTGCGAGCAGCGTACGGAACATGCCGGGGATGATGTGTTCGCGTCCCAGCGCGAGTGCCGCCGCCACGGCATGCGGCCTGTCACTGGCGATGATGTCGAAGGTCGTACGGGTGAAGCGGCGCGAGGGAGCGGGCACGCGGGTGTCGTCGAGCGCGGCATCGATGCCGTGGCGCCGCACCTGCGCGACGAACCCGCCGATTGCCGAATCATCGGCACCGACCTCGCGCATCGCCTCCCGGTACAGCGCGAAATGGCTCGTGAACGCGCCGGTCTGCGGGTGGACGTCCGATTCTTCCTCGAGCACGAGCTCGTTGATGAAACGCCGCACGTCACCGTCACCCTGCGCGTCCCAAGGGTAGGCTGCGGGCGCCACGACCGACTGCAGGTACTTGATAAGTGACATGAAATCCCACACCGAGTAGACGTGGTGCTGCATGAAACAACGCAGTGCGTCGAGCGAGTCTATGGCACTGTAGATCGGGTGGGTGTCCAGTTGCTGGCGGTAGGCGGCAATCGTTTCGACGGTGATCTGGGCGCTCATGGCGGGTCGCGGTTGGCAGACAGCAGGTGTCCGGGGGCTGCTAGCTGAACCGGTGACCGACGTGCGGGCAACCCGGCATGGCACCGGGTTTTGACACATGCGACGGTGGGTGCAGGGCGTGGTGTAAACTCGGCGCTTGCGATTCGGCGCTCGGAGGCCGCGGCACCATGAGATTATGCGACAGCGACATCATCGCTGCCCTCGACGGCGGCAGGATCCAGATCGATCCCCGGCCGGACAACCGCGTGGTCAGCGGCGTCAGCGTCGACCTGCGTCTGGGTCACCGCTTCCGCGTGTTCAGCTCCCACACCATCCCGTACATCGACCTGTCCGGTAGCCGTGAACAGGTGAACCAGGCGGTTGAGAAGGTCATGGGTGACGAGATCTTCATCACCGCAGATGACACCTTCGTGCTGCATCCTGGCGAACTCGCACTCGGCATCACGCTCGAATCCATCACGCTGCCCGACGACCTCGTCGGCTGGCTCGACGGGCGTTCGAGCCTCGCGCGCCTCGGCCTCATGGTGCATGTGACGGCGCACCGCATCGATCCCGGCTGGAGCGGCAACATCGTGCTCGAGTTCTTCAATTCCGGAAAGCTGCCGCTGGCGTTACGTCCGGGCATGGCGATCGGCGCGATGAGCTTCGAGACGTTGACGGCGCCGGCACAGCGGCCGTACACCAAGCGTGACGATGCCAAGTACCGCGGCCAGAACGCCCCGCTCGCCAGCCGTATCAGCGAAGATCGCTCGGGCGCAGGCTGACGTCTTCGAGTTGCATCTCGACGCTGTTGCCATCGCTGACCTGCAGTGCACGCAGCGGCAGAGGCGACATGCCCGGTGCATACCACAGGCTGCGCGTCTGCCGTGGGTCGGGCGTCGTACGCTCGATGCGCACCGCCTCGTAGTGACCCAGCGGCAGGGTGATGGCATCGTGACCGCCGACGTCGAGCCGGTTCTCCTCGCTCGCATCCGCCGACGCCACTTGCAGTAACCGACTGCCGCTGCCGGCGGCCGCCAATCGTGACGCAGCGATGAGGTAGCTCAGGCGATCGTGGGTGTCCGGCAGCAGACCCACCTTGCGTTCGCCGCTCGCACCTTGCACCAGCAGCGTGTGCTGTGGCCAGTCGAAGGACAGGCGCGCAACCGCGAGTTCGCCATCGCGCAACACACTTTCCTCGAAGCTCGCCGGGCGTATGGCGTCGGCGTCGATCGCACCCGTGCTCGTCTCCAGTACCTCGTGTTGTTCGTCACGCTGCATCTTGCCCGCGGGCGTGGTGAACGCCTCGAGCCGGTAGTGTCCCGTGTTGTCGATGTCGAGCACAAACAGGCTCGTGCCGACCAGCGAATCGTTGTACAGCAGGCGATAGGTCGCCTCGACCGTCAACGGCGCCGACAGCGGGTCGCGCGGCTTTTCGCAACCGGCCGCCGCCAGCAGCAGGATCACGAGCGCTAGCGTGTGTTTCAGCATTGCAGTGGTTGGGGCAACGGCGTGTTGTCGAACCAGACCTGGCCTTCGCGCATGGCGAGCCGGTGCTCGGCGAACCACTCGACGACCTGTGGCAACAGGATGTGCTCGCGCTCGAGTACCCGCGCGGCCAGTCGCGCGTCGTCATCCGCGGGTTCGACGGCCACACGTGTCTGTGCGATCACCGGGCCGCCGTCGAGTTCCGTGGTCACGTAATGCACGCTTGCGCCGTGCTCGCTCACCCCAGCCTCGAGCGCGCGCCGGTGCGTGTTCAAACCCTGGAATTGGGGCAGCAGCGAGGGATGCACATTGATCATGCGGCCGGCATAGCGGGTGACGAATCCCGCCGTGAGGATGCGCATGAAACCGGCAAGTACCACGAGGTCCGGGGCATAGGCGTCGATGGCTTCAGCAAGCGCGGCATCGAACGTGTCGCGGTCGCTGAACGCGGTATGGTCGACGACGCGTGTCGCTATCCCGGCCTCTGCCGCGCGCGCGAGGCCCGCAGCCTGCGGTCTATTGCTGATCACGGCATGGACCACGTAGCCGCGTCGGGCGGACGCGTCGATCAACGCCTGCAGGTTACTGCCCGTACCCGATATCAGCACCACGACCGACAGTGGTGCAGCGTCCACCGTCATGTGTAGCGGACGCAGGGAGTGGCGCAGTCACACGTTGCGATTTCGCCGATGCGGTAAACGGTTTCGCCCAGGGCGGTGAGGACCTGCGTCGCCTGGTCCGCGGCCGCTGCCGGTACGCAGACCACCATGCCGATGCCACAGTTGAAGGTGCGCAGCATCTCCTGCTCGGCGATGCGGCCACTACGTTGCAGCCAGTCGAATACCGGCGGCAGCGTCCACGCGCTGCGATCGATGCGTGCGCAGCTGTGCTCGGGCAGGACGCGTGGCAGGTTCTCGGTGAGGCCACCGCCGGTGATGTGTGCCAGTGCATGGACGTCGACCTGCGCCAGCAGCGCCAGCAGCGATTTCACATAGATGCGCGTCGGCGCCAGCAGCGCCTCGGCCAGCGTCGTATCGCCGAGCGTCTGGTCGAGCGATGCGCCGCTGACCTCGAGCACCTTGCGGATCAGGGAATAGCCATTCGAGTGCGGGCCGGACGAGGCGAGGCCGAGCAGTAAATCGCCGACCTGCACATTGTCGGGCTGCAGCAGGCGCGACTTCTCGGCGATGCCGACGGCGAATCCGGCGAGGTCGTAGTCGCCCTCGGCGTACATGCCGGGCATCTCGGCGGTCTCGCCACCGGTGAGGGCGCAGCCTGCGAGTTCGCAGCCGCGTGCAATGCCGCGGATCACGTCGGTCGCTGTGTCGACATCGAGTCGCCCGGTGGCGTAGTAATCGAGAAAGAACAACGGCTCGGCGCCCGCCACGACGATATCGTTGACACACATGGCGACGAGGTCGATGCCGATAGTGTCGTGACGCCCGATCTGCATCGCCAATTTGAGTTTGGTGCCCACGCCGTCGGTGCCGGAGACCAGCACGGGTTCGCGGTAGCGGTCGATCGGCAGTTCGAACAGCGCACCGAATCCGCCGAGGCCGGCCATGACTCCGGGACGGAAGGTGTTCTTGACGATCGGCTTGATGCGCTCGACCAGGCTGTTGCCGGCATCGATATCGACGCCGGCCTGCGCATAACTCAACGCACCGCTTTCGCTATTCGGGGATTGCTCGCTCAAGGGAGGGCTCCAGCAAGGGACGACAAAGCGCGCATTTTAGCAGGACGCGGCCGCGCGCTCATGTCCGCAACACGCAGGCGGGATGGCGGGCGACAGTCGCCGCGCACGGGCGCGGAGGGGCGCAGAAGACTGACGTGCGTCAATTCGGCGCGCGGCCCGACGATGTGCGCCGGGGCGGTGCCGAGAGCGACAGGCTGTTAAACTACGCGCCATGCTGCGATTCCGTTATTTGTCCCGTGCCTTGCTGCTGAGCCTGCTGTGGCTACCCGTCCTGGGTGCCGCTGCCGACCTGTATTCCGCCGAAGCCGAGATTGCCGATGAAGGCGCCGACAGCCGCAACCGGGCGCTCGCGCAGATGCTCGGCGAGGTGCTGGTACGGGTCAGCGGAAACACCGGGATCGCCGCCCAGCCTGCCGCCCGGCCGCTGCTCGATGCCGCCCCTTCACTGGCGCAACAGTATCGTTACCGCACCGTCGACAACGCCGACGGCGTGGTGCGTTTCCTCAACGCGCGTTTCGACCAGGCGGCGGTCGAGAGCATGATGCGGACACAAGGATTGCCGGTGTGGACTCAGCGCCCGCGGGTCATCATGTGGGTGGCGACCGAGGAGCGTGCGCAACGTGCCTTGCTCAGTCTCGAGAATCATCCCGACGCCGTCACCGCGGCGCGTGCTCGGGCCGACGAGCGCGGCATGCCCCTGCAGCTGCCGCTCAACGACCTCGAAGACCAGGGGCGTCTGTCGGCGGCCGACATCTGGTCCGATTACCAACCCGCGATCCGCGAGGCCTCGGCCCGCTATCCGCACGACGTGATCGTCGCCGGCCGCCTGGTCGGCCAGGGACGCGATCGTTGGGCCGGCAGCTGGACGCTGCTGTCGCGCGATGCGACGCAGTCCTTCGATACACCGCCGCAGACGTTGCCCGAGGCACTCACGTTCGCCGTCGACCAGATCCAGAATCTGCTTGCGGCACGCTTCGCACCGATCCCAGGGGCGGGCAGTGGTGACGGCACCCTGGTCGGCTTTTCGGGCATCGACAGCCTGGCGACCTACGGCTGGCTCGTGGAGTCACTGGGCGGATTACAACCGGTATCAAAGATCGCGTTGCGCGAGGTCGATGGCGATCGCTTTACGTTCGAACTCGACCTCGGCGGCGGCGATGCCGATCTGCATCAGGCGCTGGCAGGCGTGGCCGGCCTGGTACCCGAGCCTGGGGGAGCGCGTGTCGAGACGACCGCAGACGGCACGTCGGCTGGATTCGTCCCGCCGCAGGCACCCAAGATGAGTTATCGAGTGACACGATGATCGTGCAGCCAGCGTCTGCCGTCGTTGCATGAAGCGTTACCTGCGCCACCTGCCCAACGTCATCAGTGTCTGCCGCATCGTCTTGGTGGGGCCGGTCGCCTGGGCCGTGCTCGAAGGCCGTTACACGCTGGCTTTCTGGCTGTTCGTGACGGCGGGCGCGTCGGACGGGCTCGACGGTTTCCTGGCCAAGCGTTTTGGCTGGAGTTCGCGCATCGGTGGCATTCTCGACGCACTGGCCGACAAGCTGCTGCTCGTCACCACGTTCCTCTGCCTGTGGTGGATCGGTCTGTTCCCATGGTGGCTGGTGTTGGCCGTGTTCGCACGTGACCTGGTGATCGTCATCGGTGCGATCGTGTACAACTACCGCATCGAGGCCGTGGAGCCGGAACCCAGCCTGATGAGCAAACTCAACACCTTCCTGCAGATCGCGCTGGCGGCGCTCGGGATGGTACGACTCGGCTTCGACACGGTGCCGGATTGGGCCATCGACGGCCTGGTTTGGGCTGTGATGATCACGGTCGTCCTCAGTGGCACGGGCTACGTGCGCGAGTGGAGCCGCCGTGCGCGGGATCGGGGGCACCATGGTCATGTCTGATATCCATCGTCTGTGGCTGCTGCTGCTTTTCGCGCTGGTCGGCTGGCTGACCTACCTGCTGTCACCGATTCTGATGCCGTTTGTCGCATCCGCGCTGCTGGCGTATCTCGGTGACCCGCTCGTCGATCGCCTGGAACGCCACCGTCTCAAGCGGACTCCCGCCGTTGCCGTGGTGTTTACGGTGTTGTTTCTGGTGCTTATGCTGTTGCTGCTATT
>JAGRHA010000206.1 GCA_020445205.1 Gammaproteobacteria bacterium | reverse complement strand
GCGATGGGTGATTTCCTACAATGGCGAGTTGTACAACACCGACGAACTCGCAGAGGACTTGCGGCACCAGGGTTTCGTGGCGCGCGGCAGCTCGGATACCGAAGTGCTGCTCGAAGGGATCGCGCGATGGGGTATCGAAAAGACGCTTACGCGCGCCAATGGCATGTTCGCGTTTGCTGCCTGGGATCGGTCGCAACGGCGCCTGTACCTCGCGCGAGACCGACTTGGCATAAAGCCTTTGTACTGGGCGCAGGCCGGTGGACTGTTCCTGTTCGCCTCGGATCTCGGTGCCTTGTCGTCACATCCGAGCTGGCGACCCACCTTGAACCGCGATGCGATCGCCGCCTATCTACGTTTCGGCTACATCCCGGCACCGGACACCATCTGGCGCGAAGCGCACAAGCTTCGGCCGGGTCATTTCCTCGTCTACGGCGACGGACGCGAACCGCGATCCGTGCCGTACTGGTCGCTGGACGAGGTTCAGTCTGCGGCACAGCAGGAACGCTGGCGTGATCCCGATGCCGCCGTCGATGCGCTCGACGAACTGCTACGTGATGCCGTCGGACGGCAGATGGTGTCGGACGTCCCGTTGGGTGCCTTCCTGTCGGGCGGCATTGACTCATCCGTCGTGGTGGCCTTGATGCAGGCGCAATCGGCGCGACCGGTGCAGACATTCTCAATCGGTTTCAACGAACAGGGGTACGACGAAGCGCAGCACGCAAAGGCCGTCGCACGCCACCTTGGCACCGATCATCACGAGCTCTATATCGCCCCCGGGCATGCCGTCGAGGTATTGCCCGAGGTCGCGGGACTCTACGATGAACCGTTTTCCGACAGTTCACAGATTCCGACTTACCTTGTCTCCGAGCTCGCACGTTCGCGTGTAACTGTGGCCTTGTCGGGCGATGGTGGGGACGAGAGCTTCGGTGGCTATGGTCGGTATGCAGTCGGGCAGCAGTTGTGGTCGCGCGTCGCGCGTGTCCCCGGCTGGTTGCGTGGCGGTCTGTCGTCAACCATGCGTCTGCTCGATGAGCCGCAATGGGACCGTGTCGGTAGCCTGCTTCCGCGCTCACTGCGCCCGGCGATGCTGGGCATGCGCGTGCATCGACTGGCGCGCCGGATTCGCAGTTCCACAGCCATTGAAATCTATCTCAGCCAGTTGTCACAGTGGCATCAGCCGGAGCAACTGGTGATCGGCGGACGCGAAGCGCCGACGATCGCCGCCGATGCGGCGTTGGAACGACGCCTGCCCGACATGCTGGACCGCATGCAGTACATCGATACGCTCATGTATCTGCCCGACGACATCCTCACCAAGGTCGATCGGGCGAGCATGGGGGTGAGTCTCGAATGCCGGGTTCCGCTCCTCGATCACCGTGTCGTCGAATTCGCATGGCGCATCCCGGTGGCGTGGCGGCAGCGCGACGGAACGGGTAAATGGCCGTTGCGTCAGGTGCTCTACCGATATGTGCCACGCTCGCTCGTCGACCGTCCGAAAATGGGCTTCGGTGTACCAATCGATCATTGGTTGCGCAGCGAGTTGAAGGATTGGGCCTGGAGCCTGCTATCGCCCGTAGCACTCGAACGTACGGGTGTCATCCATGCTGCACCCGTGATCGCGGCATGGAAGGCTCATCAGTCGGGCGAGCAGGATCTGCACTATCCGTTGTGGACGATATTGATGCTGCAGGATTGGCTTGGCCGACAGTCGGGCTACTCGATGTGAAGGCACAGGCGACGTTCTCCATCGACGTGATCGTGCCCGTATTCAACGGTGCGGAAATCATCGTCGAGACACTCGAACGCTTGCTGGCGTTGCTCGGGCCGGCGTCGACCGATGTTGGTGTGATCGTTTGCAATGACGGCTCGGAAGACGACACCACGGCGCGCATCGCGCACATCGGCGATCGTCGGATTCGATGCGTCGATCTCGCTCAAAATCGGGGACGCGCTTCCGCATGCAACGCCGCCGCTGCGGCATCGCGTGCGAGCTACCTGTTGCTGATCGACGCCGACTGTCGGCCGCAGGCCGATAATTACTTCGATGTCTGGCGCGAGCAGGCACGCCACGGCATCGACGTGGCGTACGGCCCGATCCTTGCCGACACGCAGAACTCACCGTTCTGGTGCCGCTACCTCGAACACGTCAGTACGCGCCGCGATGTGGCGGCGCGCGCCGGTCGACATCTCTCGGCGATGACGACAGGCAATGCCTTGATACGGCGTGAAGTCTTTGCGCGCCTAGGCGGATTCGACGAACAGTACCGGCGCTACGGCTTCGAGGATCGCGATCTGATCGCACGCTTGCTCGAGCAGGGCTTGTCGCCCGTCTACGACGTACGTGCGTCAGTGCTTCATAGCGCGGGCAATACCGTCGCGGGATACTGCCGCAAGATGCTGGAGGCAGCGCGCGACTCGGCGCCACTGTTCTTTGCACGGCATCCGCAGGCCTACCGCGAGATGTCCTACGCACGTGTCGACGTCGACCAGTATCCGGCTTTCGTACGCGCCGTTCTGCGGCCACTCGCCGGGGTCGTCGCCGCCGCGACACGGCGGCTCGCGGCGTTGCTCGTCGACCGACGATGGGTACCGTGGCCGGTACAGGCGAACGTTGTCCGCTCGGCCGCTGCGCTCAGCTATCTTGCGGGCTCGGCCGAACGTCCTCGGCGTTGATGGGTGTGCGCAACAGCTCGGCATAGCGCGCGGCGATGACCTGCCAGTCGTAGCGTGCAAGCACATGCGCACGCGCCGCGCTTGCGCGTTGCCTCGCGGCCTGCGGGTTGGCGAGGCATTCGACGATGGCGTCGGCAAACGCCTCCGCGTCGTCGGCCTTGGCGCGTAACGCCGTGGTGCCGTCTATCAGCAGATCGTCGAGCGGAGTGATGTCGCTGCCGACCACGGGGATACCGCAGCCCATGGCTTCGACGACCGCAAGGCCGAAACCGTCCTGGTCTCCACCTGCCGCCGCGCGGAATGGAAACACCGCGAGCTGCGCATCGGCGTAAATGCGCGGCAGTTCGTGCATGCGGTAGGGTCCCGTGAAGCGTACCGCGTCCCCGATAGCGAGCTGTCGGCAAAGCGTTTCGAGCGCAGGTTGCGCCGGGCCGTGGCCGGCGATGATGAGCTGCAATTCAGGCACACGTTCGCGTGCGCTGGCTAAGGCGCGTAGCAGCACGTCGACGCCTTTTTTCTCGACCAGTCGGCCGGCGTAGATCACGGTCGGCGTCGCCGTTTGCCGTG
>JAGRHA010000003.1 GCA_020445205.1 Gammaproteobacteria bacterium | reverse complement strand
TGAGGTGTTCGTTCTCGTACAACATCGATCGTTCTCCGGATGGCCGGTGCTGTCGGGTGAGTCCGACGATGACAGCGGACGATAGCACGTGGACCTCGCGTACCGCGCGGCGCGGCGGTCGCTGTCGCCGGTGTTTGCGATACACGGTGAACGATCATGCAATCCAGACCACGCGTGCAATGCATTTGCGGTTGTCGACTGGTGGGCCAGTGGTTCTCGCAGACCGCTGAAGACGGTACCAAGGTCCACATGTCGATGGATCCACCGCAGAACAGGTGTTGCGGGACCAAACCGCGCCCGGCTGCAACCGAGGACAGCGGTCGCACTACCGTGGCGAGTGGCATGTGCGACACGGGACCGCGGTGCGGACGCACAGGTGCGCCGGCGGCCCCAGGCGCAAGAACCGGCTGTTCGGTGCTGTGCAGTCATCGCCATTTTGTCACCTGAAGAACGGGCAATATGGCGGGCTTGGCGAGTTCCGGCACCCAATTGCCTGCATCAGACCGGGTTGATATTCTTGCCGGACAACCCGCCACGTGCTCGGCACGGTCGACGTCGCCGGAAGGATGAAAGGATTTATGAAAGCAATCAGCAAACTCGTCGTGATCGCCGTACTCGCGTGCGTGGTTTCCGTCGCCAACGCCCGTGATTCGCGCGAGATGTACTCGATCAAGGAAGCGCTCAACAGCGAAGATGCGAAAGCCCAGCTCGATGGCTCCGTGCGCTTCTATTTCGGCAACCAGAAGCACCCGGCCGTCGCAAAGCGGCATGGCGAGTTCATGTCGAACAAGAAGACCAATGCGTTCAACAAGACAGACAAGCGTGCATGCGAGTGGGCGTTCCTGTCCGCCATGCTCTCGTTCCAGGAGCGTGCGCAACGCGAGGGCGGCAACGCTGTGATCAATATCCGTAGCTTCTACAAGCGGAACAAGATCAGCAGTGCGACCGAGTTCGAGTGTGGTGCGGGTGCCGTGATCGCCGGTGTGACGTTCCTCGGCGACGTGGTGACGCTCGCCAAGTAGATTGCGGACATGCGCGCGGCGTGTGTCGCGCTGCCCAGCGTTTGCCGCGGTGTCGGCTGAACGCTGACGATATGTGTGCCGGCCGCTGCGTCGTTGGTCGATTGACCGATGCCGGCGGGCGTTGCGAAATTTCCTGATTTTCGGGCTCCGGCCACTGCCGATGCGACAAGCACTCAAACAATTCATCTTTCAGGAACTGGTCTTCACCGATCATCCCGAACGCTTCGGCGAGCAGGATGATCTGCTCGAGGCGGGCCTCGACAGCATGGGTATCATGCGTCTCGTGATGTTCATCGAGGAACGTTTCGGTGTTGTGCTGCCGGATCACGAGATCACACCCGAGAATCTGCGCACCCTGAGCGCGATCGAGTCGTGGATCAACCGCCACCGGACATCCGACACAGTAGGTTGACTTGGGCCCGATCAATCCAGCGGATCATTTCACACTCGTGATGCACCGCGAGATCCGTGCTGCGGGTCTCGCCGGCAACCTGTGTGCGATCGCGCTGGAACTCGATGGTGTCCCACCGCGCGCTACGGTCGCCGCACGTTGCCGGCAATTCAACGAACGTTTTCCGCAAGCCACGGCGCGCTTGCGGCAGCACGGCAGACGATTTCATTGGGAGCCGCGTGCGGGGGGCGAGATCCCGTTTCATCCCATTGCCTGGAACGCCGATGAGCCGGGTGCGCGCGACGCCATCCTCGCCGAGGTGCTCAATCGGCAGCATCCCGAGCACGACATTCCGCCGATCGAATTGTTCCTGCTCGAAGGCGATGGGCGCAGTGTTCTCGTGCTGCGCTGGTTTCACCCGGCGTTCGATGCCAAGGGTGCCGAGCTCGTGCTGTATCACCTGTTCGGCGACGCGCCACCAGCAGATGCCACGGCGGAGCCGGTGCTCGAAAACCTGATCGCGCGTTGGTCGCTGTGGGACAAGATCAAGCTCGGTTTCAAGGCCAAGCGCATGGTCGAAGGCCTCGATCGTCACGTGAGCACCTTGCCGAGCGCCGCTACGCATGACACGGCCGGCTTCCGTTTCAGCTTGTTGACGCTCGATCGCGACGACAGCGCGAAGGTGCTCGCGAACGCACGCCGTGACGTCGGACTCATGGGCACCACGCTGTACTTCATCGGCTGCATGATGCGTGCGCTGACTACCCTCGGCTGCGCCGTCGAGGGCGATGCGTTCTGCGTGCCCTATGCGATGAACCTGCGCCGGCGCAGGGCCGTGCTGCCGGTGTTCGGCAACCAGGTGAGTTTCCTGTTTGCCCAGGCCCCCACGGACCTGCTCGCGGATCGTGCCGCCTTGTTCAGACATCTGCTCGATCAAAGCAAGCATGCGGTGCGCGACGGCCTCGACCGCGCCATGTTGCCCCTGCTGCAGGCCGGGAGCTGGCTGCCATTGGAGAAGCTCGGGCGCATCGTGCGTTACAACGCGCAAGGCCGCGAGCGCAGTTCGTTCTGGTTTTCGTTCACGGGCGAGATGGAGCCGCCACTCAGCGCCGTCGAAGGATGCACGGTCACGGGCATCGGCCAGTTCACGCCAGTGACGGCACCGCCGTCGCTGGGTCTGCTCGTGAGCCAGACATCGGGACGCCTGACGCTGTGTTTCAACTTCATCCCCGAGCACTTCGACGCCGACTGGCTCGACCGCTTGCGGGCGG
>JAGRHA010000205.1 GCA_020445205.1 Gammaproteobacteria bacterium | reverse complement strand
GTCGAGCATCTCGAAACCCAGGTACTCGGTCATCGCACCGTACATGCCACCAAGTGAATCCGGGTCGTAGAACTCCTTGATCTTATGGATGCGACCGTTCTCGCCGTAACCGAAGAAGGTGGTCGCGTACTCGCCCTTGCCGTCGATGCCGAGGATCGCGGTCTTCTCCTTGAAACCGCTGAGGTGGTAGCAGCTCGACGCGTGGGTGAGGTGATGCTCTACGGGCACGATGCGCGCCTTGTCGAGGCCGAGGTCGGCGACGAGCTTCCGGGTCTTGGCGAGGTTGCGACGGAAGCGGCGGTTGCCGTTGAAGATCGCATCGAGCGCGCGGTCGGGTGCGTACCAGTGGCGCATCGCATAGTGCCAGCGCGCCGGACTGCTGAGCGCAATCGGTGCGTACGGGAACGCCACGGCGTCGACCTCACCCGGTTTGATGCCGGCGAACTCGAGACAGAACCGGGTCGCTTCGTAGGGGTAGCGCCCCTTGGCGTGTTTGTCGCGGATGAAGCGTTCCTCTTCCGCCGCCGCGACCAGCTCGCCGTCGACGAAGATGGCAGCCGACGGGTCGTGGCTCACCGCGCCAGAGATACCCAATACAATCATCGAGGGGAGGTCTTCGCTGAGGTTGATCGGCGAATTTTGCCAGCCTTTGCATGGGGAATCGAGCGCACGGCAACCCTTCAGTGCACGCGGATCGCGTCGCGCATGGCCGCTGCGACATCGGGCCGATCGTGCCAGTTGGCCATGAAGCGCTGCAGATCACGCCGCCAGGCGTGTTCGAAACGGCTCAGATTGTGGTGTCGCTGCATCGCGTCGAGGTCGATGAGGTACAGGCGATCGTCGACGACGAGGAAATTGGTCGCTTTCATATCGCCGTGCGAGATCCGCTGTACACGCAGTGCCGCGAGCACGTGCCCGACCTGAGCCGCCATGGCGGCGATTGCGCCAGGATCGCCGCCACGCGCATCGACCCAGGCGTTCAGCGGCATCCCCGCCACCTCGCGGCTGATGAACCACGCGCGCCGCCCGAACAGGCCGCGGCGCTCGACCACCAGCGCGAGCGGCGCCGGCGTGGCGATACCGTACAGATCCAGCATGTGCGCATTGCGCCACGAGATCGCCGCGCGGCTCTGCTTGAACCACATTTGCAGGCCGTGCCATGGGTTCTTGACGTTGTAGCGTTTGACCACGACACCCGCACCGTCGACCTCGGTCCGCCACACGGTCGCGGTGTTGCCGTTCTTGAGGCGTGCCGCCGGCTCGCTGGGACAACTCGCGTCGGGGTCATCGGCGAGTGCCGCGAGCGCCGGCCCGGCGTCGCGCATCACGTAGGCCTCGCGTCTGCCGCGCACCCGGTGTTGCACCGCCGTGCACTCGCGAAACAGTTTCGGCAGCAGCTTGCGCCAACGGTGGTCGCGCGCGGCACTGATCGCTGCCGGCAATCTGCCCATCAGCGAGTCGGACCAGCCACGCGCCGCCAGATAGGCGGGGGCCGCGTCGAGGCAGAGGGCATCGTTGTCCGGGGTGAACTGGGCGCAGAACAATGCCACGTTGGCCAGCGCCGCGTCCTCCCCCAGCGCCTCTTCCCGTGCGTCGACGGCAGCGCCATCGATGCTGTAAAGACGGCCGTCGGCGAGCAGGAAGTTGTTCGGGTGGAGGTCGGCCTGGCACACGCCGGCGGCGTGGTGCTGGGCGAGCAGCCGCATCATCTGCGTGAGCAGCGTCCGGCGCTCCGCAACCGTGGCGGCGTGGAAGACCTCGCCGAACGTCGCGGCAGCGGCGATGCGCTGCAGCACGAGCACGGCGTGCCCTTCATCATCGCTGCCATCGTAGAGTACGGGCGGCGCAGCGATGCCGGCACGCGCAAACGCGGCGAGTCCGGCCGCCTCACGGCGTGCATGTACG
>JAGRHA010000204.1 GCA_020445205.1 Gammaproteobacteria bacterium | reverse complement strand
TGACCTTGCGCTCCATCTTGCGCGGCCACGGCCGTTCGTCGTTGAGGTAGTCGCGCATCGCGTGTTCGAGGTACGGCATCCACTGGCCCGCCAGGGTGCCGGCATCGCCGGGGCGTCCGCCTTCCTCATGACACTTGTCGCAATGCGTTTCGTGCAGCTGCCTGCCGAGCGCAACCAGCTCGGGATCGGTCTGCTGTGGCCTGATGCGCAGTGGCTGGCGGTAGAAGAAGAAACCCATCTCGCGGATCTGCTCATCGGTATAACCGCGTGCGATGCGTTTCATGATGGTCGAGCCGCGTCGCTCGTTCTTGTAATCGAGCATGGCATCGACGAACACGTCGGGGTCCATGCCGGCGATCGACGGGCTCGACGGACCGGCACTGGAGCCGTCGGTGCCGTGGCAGCCGGCGCAGGTGAAGGCCAGCGCCTGTGCGGTGGGCCCGGCGGCATGTGCGGCGGGCAGTGTCGCGAGCAGGGCGAGAAGAAGATGGCGAACGGTTGTTTTCATGGTGTCGTCTCGCTTCATTTTCAGTTCGGCATGGTCACGACGCCGTACAGCACCAGGGTCAGCAGCGTCAGGCCGGCCACGATCAGCACGGTGGTGATGAACGAGGCGGCCAGGTCGACCCGCCGCGACGGGCGCTTGACCAAGTGCTTGTCCAGCTCGCCGAGCTCGACCAGTCGGTCGTATTCCACGCGGTGGTCGTGCTTGAACTCCTCGATCGGGATCGCGCCGGTGAAGATGGTGGTACTCATCGGGAAGCGTTCCGGGCGGAAGTGCACGTTGAAGAAGTGCACCGAGTTCAGGAAGATCGCCGCCAGCAGCGCTTCCTCGGCATGCACCACGGTCGCGATGTTGAACATCCAGCCTGGCAGCACGACTGCCGTCGCCTCAGGCGCGAACAGCATGATGCCGGACGAACCGATCACCCCCGCACCCCAGAACGGTGCCCAGTAGTCGAACTTCTGCCAGTAGGTCCAGTGGTTGAACTGTGGACGCTCGCCGCGGCCGACGAACCACTTGAACATGCCCTTCAGATCGTCCCAGTCCTTCCAGTTGGGCAGCATCGATGTGCTTCCGAACCACTTGAAGGTGGCGCGGTTGCTCCAGATATTGTTGATTGCGATCGCCAGGTGGGCGGCGAAGATGCCCAGCCAGATGACTGCCGCGGTGCGATGGATGATGCCCTCCATCTCGGTGCCGCCGAGGAACACCACGACGGCCTTGGCCCAGCCGGTATGCGAGAACAGCAGCGTCGTACCGGTGAGGATCAAGACCATCGTCGAGATCGCGAACAGCGCATGGATCCAGCGCCACACCGCCGGGAAGCGGCGGAAGTAGACGACCTCCGGGTGGTTCAGGTCCTCGATGAACCCCTTGCCCTGCAGCCGCTCCATGACCTCGCGGTACAGCCACATCATCACGTGGATCCAGAAGAACGCCATGACCGAGAAGATCAACAGCTGCATGAACAGCTTGAAGAACCACAGGCCGGGGTAGTTCACACGGTCGTCGGCATCGCCATGCGGCCAGAAGCTCAGGAAGTTGTCGTTGGCGTCTTCATGACAGGTACGGCAGTTCTCCAAGCGGTTGTTGGTGTGGATCTCGGAGCTGGGGTCGTCCTCGCCCTTGATCTTGTGGCTGCCGTGACAGTCGTAACACTTGGCGGTGTTGGTATAGCCGAGGCGGTGGACCTGGCCGTGATACGACGCGAAGTAGGTGCGCTGCGCATCTTCGTGGCAGTTGCCGCAGTTGCTGGTGATCGCCAGTTTGACGGCGTCCTGCTCGGGAGAAGCGATCTCGTGCGTGGTATGACAGTCGGAACAAACCGCCGAATCGCTGTCGCCTTTCTCCAGGACCGCCTTGCCATGATCCGATTCGCGGTATTCCTCGAGCTGCTTCTCGTGACAGCGACCGCAAACCTCGGGGTTCTTCAGCCGCTTCTCCTTGCGCTGGATGCTGCCTAGCTCACCAACATTGTGCGCCTCGTGGCAGTCGTAGCAGGTGGCGTTGGTGCGCGACTGGTCCTGCTTGTTCGGCTGCGCGTGGACCGAGTCCATGTAGCTGTCGATCTGTTCCAGCACCACCTCGAGGCGTTCGTGCTTGCCGGCCGGGTCGTCGCGGAACTTCTCCCAGGTGTCGCGGTGGCAGTCCACGCAGCTCACCGCGACGTGCGGCGTCTTGCGATGCGGCACCCGATCGATGGTCGTATGGCAGTCGGTGCAGCGGTGATCGCCGTGCACGCTGTCCGACAACTGTGCATGGTCGACGAAGATATCGACCGGCGTACCGTCGTCGCGCACGTCGGTCTTGTGCTGCGCGTCGCCGTGACAGTCGAGGCAGCGCGAGTTGGGAATGATGCGCTCGCCGGTCTGCGGGTCGAAGGTGAAGGGGAGTTCTTCACCGTCGGGGGCGGAGGCGTTTTCGGTTGTCACCGTGTCAGGCGCGCTTTGCCCGGTTGCGTGTGCAACGACGGACCCAAACAGGCAGAGAACGAAGAGCAGGATCCCGGCCAGTGGCGCAGACGTGTACTTGGACATTGTTGTTCCCGTCAGATAGCTGGCTTGGAATACAAATCCGCTACTACTGCGAGAACACCCGGCAGCCATCCCGGCCCATCGCAAACGGCAAGGCGTGCGGTCCTTCGCGCTGAACGCGATAGAAGCCTGGAGACAACCCGATTACACGCGGGCCGCAGTGAAACACAATCATCGCGTTATTAACTTGAGTTGAATCAATGCGGCGGTGGAGACCTGTATCGCGTGTGTCATGTGATGGGCGATGCGCGTATCTGAAGAGGTGCCTGATGGGTGTGCAGGGTCTTTATCGCTAACCTAGATTAAGTTTGACTTCGCGCGACAAGGTGCGCATGTGTGTCATCTGCCAGCCGATGTGTGTAATGCCGTAGTCGTGTTCACTGATCCGCGGGGGTATCACTTCATCGCATGGAACTCGACGCCGCGGACCACGGTTTCGACGACGACATCCTGCGACAGCCGGCCAACGTCGTATCGATCAACGCCTCAGCCGCACGTCAGATCGGGTCTCAGCTCGATGTCG
>JAGRHA010000203.1 GCA_020445205.1 Gammaproteobacteria bacterium | reverse complement strand
GGGATGATGGTCAGCGACAACAGCAGCGACGCGGTCAGTGCGAACACGATGGTCAGCGCCACCGGCACGAACAGCTTGCCCTCGAGGCCCTGCAGCGTCAGCAGCGGCAGGAACACGATGACGATGATCAGGATACCGGCCGTGACCGGTACGGCGACTTCGCGCACCGCACGATAGATCAGGTGCAGACGCGGCAGCTTGGCCTTCTCGCCGTGGTGGGCCAGCGTGGTGACGACGTTCTCGACCACGACCACCGCGGCATCGACGAGCATGCCGATCGCGATCGCCAGGCCGCCGAGAGACATGAGGTTCGCCGACAGGCCGAAGGCGTTCATGAGGATGAAGGTCGCCAGTGCGGCCAGCGGCAGGATCAGCGCGACCGTCAACGCGGCACGCAGATCGCCGAGGAACAGCACGAGCAGAATCAGCACGAGCACGATCGCTTCGGCGAGCGCCTTGGACACCGTACCGACCGCGCGTTCGACCAGATTGCCACGATCGTAGAACACGCGGGTCTCGACACCGGGCGGCAGGGCGGGGGCCAGTTCGTCGAGTTTCGCACGCACGCCGCGTACCACGTCGCGTGCGTTGGCACCGCGCAACCCGAGCACCAGGCCTTCGACGATCTCGCCGCGGCCGTCATGCGTGACGGCGCCGTAGCGCGTCAGTGCACCGACACGCACGTCGGCGACGTCGCCGATGCGCACCGGTTGTGCAGGGTCGGCCTTGACGACGATCTGCGCGACATCGTCGAGCGTGCGGATGCTGCCTTCGGTGCGTACCAGCAACGACTCTTCGCCGTCGTTGAGTCGCCCCGCACCATCGTTACGGTTGTTGCGTTCGAGCGCTTCGCGCAGCTGCATGAGGCTGATTCCGCGTGCGGTCAGACGCGCATTGTCCGGTACCACCTCGAAGGAACGCACATGGCCACCGAGGGCGTTGACGTCGGCGACACCGGCGACGCCACGCAGCGCCGGCCGGATCACCCAGTCGAGCAGTTCGCGGCGCTGCATGGTATCGAGGTCACCGCCTTCGATGGTGAACATGAACATCTCACCGAGCGGTGTGGTCATCGGCGCGATGCCGCCGCTGATATCGCTCGGCAGGTCAGCCCAGATCGCATTCAGGCGCTCGCTGACCTGCTGCCGCGCCCAGTAGATGTCGGTGCCTTCGGCGAAGTCGACCGTGATATCGGTCAACGCATATTTGGCCACCGAACGCAGCATCGCCTGCCGCGGGATACCGAGCATCTCGACCTCGATCGGTGCCGTGATGCGCGTCTCGACCTCTTCCGGCGTCATGCCGGGTGCCTTGACGATGATCTTCACCTGCGTCGTCGACACGTCCGGGAAGGCATCGATCGGGGTATTGCGGAAGGCCTGCCAGCCGCCACCGATCAATAACAGCACCGACAACAGCACCAGCAGGCGCTGAGTCAGAGCGAACTGAATGATCCTGGCCAGCATCATTGGCCCCCTGCCAACAGGGCGGCCTTGAGCGCGACGGTACCGCTGATGACCACGCGCTCCGACGTGGACAGCGCGCCCTTGACGATCACCTCGTCGGCCTCGCGACTGATGACATCGACCGGCACGGCCTCGTAGCCGTCATCACGTTCGACAAACACCTGGTCGGCACCGTCGATACGCAGCAGTGCCGCAGCCGGCACACGCAGCGCCGCGCTGTCTGCCGTATGCACGAGTCGCGCTTCGACGAACTGGCCGGGACGAAGCCGCTCGGCGCCGCTATCGACCTCGGCGCGCACCAGAACGCCCTGGTCGGTGCCGTGGACCATGCGACCGATGGTGATCACCTTGGCCACGAGCCCCGGCGACAGCTGTACCGCGCTGCCGGCCCCGAGCTGCGCGACCTCGTCGAGCGGTACATGTACCTCGATCCACAGCGTCGACAGATCACCGAGCCGGTACAACGGATCGGCGGCCGCCAGGCGCTGTCCGGCCGTCGCCAGCTGTTCGAGCACGACGCCGTCGAGCGGGGCGACGACATCGAGCGTGGTCGACAACTGATCCACACCCTTGAGCGCGGCGACGGCCGCTTCAGGCATGCCGGCGAGGGTCAGGGCCTGGCGGTCGCGTGCCTCGGCCGTCACCAATTCTCGGTGTGCCGATCGGCTTTCGAGCAGGCGGCGCCGCGCGATTATGCCGTCGTTGTACAGCTGGCGGTCACGCGCGAGCGTCTCACCGCTGAGCACGCGGCGGGTTCGCGACTCCAGGTAGGCGGCCTGCCTATCCAACAACCCCTGGCTGCGCAGGCGCGCAAGTGGCTGCCCCTTCGCAACGTGCTCGCCCTCGGCGACCAGCAGCGTCTCGATCACGCCGTCGAGCGGTGCGCTGACCACGCGGTGCTGGGCATTCGGCACGGTGACCTTGGCCGGATAGGGTTTGCTCAGGGCATCCTGCCCCGGCTGGACGATGGCGGTCTCGATGCCAAACGCAGCACGTTGGGCGTCGTCGATGACGGCCTTCTGCGCGGCGTTGACGCCGATGCTCAGTGCACTCGCCAGGACGAGGGTCGACAGGCGCATGTTCATTGTGGAGTCACTCCCAGGGCTTGATTGAGGCGGGACACGGCGCGATCACGCTCCAGTTCCCGGATATCGAGGTCGTGGCGTGCGGCAAGCGCATCGGCCTGAACCTGTAGCAGGCGTATCAGGTCGGTTTCGCCCAGTGCGAAGGCACGTTGGCTGAGCGTCAGGCTTTGCTCCGCCAGATCACGGCGGCGCTGTGTTTGGCCCACGGCGGCCTTGGCACGCTCGAGTTCGAGTTTCGCCTGCGCGAGCTCATCCTCGACCGCACGTTGTGCGTTCGCGTGGTCGACCTGCGCGCGCGTGAGCTCCGCTTCGGCCGTGGCGAGTTCGGGTGCCGTATGTGCGCTGCCGCCGAACGGCACACTGAGCTCGATGCCGACGGCCGAGTCATACCCGCTGCCGGCGACGGCTTGTGACGACTTGCCACCGAGCCACACGCTCGGTGAACTGCGACGCGTCTTGCCGACCCGATCACGCCGTGCACGCGCCTGCTCGACGCGGTCGCGCGACAGGCGCAGCTGCGGGTGGTCGGGTGTCAGATTCACATCGGCCGCCGCGGTTTCCTGCGGCAGCTGGTCCGGCAATGGCATTCCCGTATACAGGCGAAAACGTTCGCCCAGCTGCCCGGCGCGGGTGTCTGCGAGTTGCGCCGCCTCCTCGCGTTCGAGGACGGCCTTTTCCGCCAGCAAGCGGTCTGAACGCGGCAGCTCACCAGCGCCGACGCGGCGCTGCACGTCGTCGAGCAGCGTGCGTGCGGCAGCGAGCGCCGCATGTGCCTGTTGCGCCTCGCTGCGCGCGATCGCGGCCGACCACAAGCGCTCGCGGACGTCACCGCTGACCTGTAACCGGTACGCGGCCTGCATGGTGTCGGACACGGAGCGCGTGCGCTCGGCCTCGCGTGCGTAGGCATCCGACTGGCCGGGCAGCCATAGCGGCACCTCGATACCGCCTTCCCATTCGCGGTAGCCGGTACCGCTGCCAACGGCGTCGGTCTGGTACTTCAGGTTTGCCGTCGGTGCGCCGGCGAACGGCTGCTCGGCCTTGCTCTGCAGCGCGCTTGCCACACCGCGTTCGGCTTCGGCGAGCGCCATGCCGGGATTGTGCGACGCTGCCGTCGTCACCATCTCGGCGAGTGATGGTGCGGGTGCTGCAGCCATGCTGGCAGCGCTGCTCGCGGTGAGTGCCACGGCAAGCCACCGCGCACACCAAGAAGTCCTCGTCATCGTCGTTTTCCTGCGTCCTGATACGACCGCAATGCGGCCTGCTCTGATACCGACGATTCGAACATGTCGACGCTGACAGACCGCTGACAGCACTTGTCAGCGAACCGTCAGGCAGTGGCGCTTAGTGTGGATGCCAGGAAATCAGCAACCCTTCGAAGGCGTCGCAGCGATGGTCTTGCCGCAGATGCCGCTCGAGGTGGCAACACACTTTGTGAGGCATGACATGCAACTGACGCAAAAAAAACCGCGCCACCGTACGCTCGCCGCTGCGGCACTGCTTCTGGCGACGGCCTGTGTATCGAGTATGGGCGCTACGTTCGGTGACGACGCATCGGCACGTGAAGGCATTGCGATCGAGACCAGTGATTCGCGTAACGCCCGCGTCGCGCTCGTCCACACGCGGACCATCGACAGCCAGGTCGCCGTCACCGGTTACATCGAGAAGAAGCATCTACAACGCGGCATGATTCCCGGCAGACTGCTGCTGACGGTGATTGGTCACGATGGCAACGTCTTGCAGGAGGTCTCCGGCAACTATCACCGGCGGTCGCTGCACTCGAAGCGCGCGTACTTTTCGGAGATGCTCGATGTCGATGCACGCGATGTCAGCGCGGTCCGCGTGACCCATCTCGGCATCGGCGAATAAGCCGGCTGACGCATCAATCGTTTACGCACGGTTCGCTGCGTGCTTTGTCACGGCAGGTGGCCGTTGCCATAGACGGCCACGAAATGGCGTTGCGGTGTGCGTCGTGACTGTTGCAGAACGGCTTATTCTGCACCTGCCGCTGTCTGCACCCTGTAACGCGTGTCCAAGTCCGGCCTTGCGTTTCGCGATGGCTGCGCCATCGTGCAGCCCGATCCCGTCATGTAGGGCGCCGCGTTGCGGCTGCATCGGTCGTATTCCCATCGTGGCTACGCGTCGTTGCATCGACGCAAACCCTTCGGTCGTTCAAGTGGCAGACCAGGCGGGACCTTGGCTTGCGCTGACACCACACCTACGGTCACCCAGCAGATGCGGCAGAAGAAAGCCGCCTGACCGTGCGGTCCGTGGCCGTTGAGATTCACCGCGCCTGCGGCGACGTATGAATGAGTCATCGTCGACGACGACACCGTCATTTCCGTGCACAGTCGTCGCGCGATTCAATGGCTTTGTGTTGACCGCAATAGGTGCAAGTGTGAGGCCGGCGTCAACGGTGGATCGCGACACAGCGTGCGCTCAGGCGGCTCGCCTTTCGCCGACTGCGTCGCTCGCCGCGACAAAGGGCTCCACTCAACGGGCTTGAGCGTGCTGCTGTCCGCAATTCTCGGGGTGCAGCACGCGCACGTGGAAAACGCCCATTCAGCGCCTGGCGCTGAATGGGCAGGCAGCATCATTTCGCCAGATTGGCCTGCCGATGCGGATCGACGGGAGGAATCACACTGTGATCGGGCGTTGCCGGCAGTCGCGGCATGGCGATCTCCGGAAACTCGCCGCTCAAGCCGTTGAGGAATGCCACGACATCCGCGACCTGGGCATCACTGAGCTCCTTGTTCAGCTGCGTTTTCGCCATGACGCGTACGGCCTCATCGAGCGTCAGTACGCTGCCGTTGTGAAAGTACGGTGCCGTGAGCGCAACGTTGCGCAATGTCGGGACGCGCCACATGTGCTCGTCGGCGGCATTCCCCGTGACCTGGTGACGACCGGTATCATCCAACAGATGGTACTTGGCATCGTAGGCGCTGCCGGTGTAGGTCGGGAACTTCATGAAGAAACCCGTACCGAGCGGCAACGCGGGGCCACTGAAGTTGGCACCGGCGTGACAACTCGTGCAGCCGAGTTCGGCGAAGGTGTTCATACCGCGCTGCTGCTGTGCATCGAGGGCCGACGTGTCGCCCTTGACGAAGCGGTCGTACGGCGCATTCGGCGTGACCAGCGTGCGTTCGAACGCCGCGACGGCTTTGGCCGCGTTGTCGGCGCTCACGGGATTGGCTTCTCCCGGGAAGGCCGCTGCGAACATGGGCTTGTATCCAGGGATCTGGGTCAAGCGCGACATGGCCTCGTCGAGGTTCGCCATGCCCATCTCGATCGGGTTCTGTACCGGGCCCTTGGCCTGGTCTTCGAGAGTCGCTGCACGTCCGTCCCAGAACTGGCTCGAATAGTAGGCCGCGTTCCATACCGTCGGTGCACTGCGCTCACCGCGCGCGTCGTGCATACCGATCGAGTTCGGTCGGTTATCGTCACCGCCCGACATGACGTTGTGACACGAGTTGCACGACAGGGTGCCGTGCTCCGAGAAACGCGGATCGAAGTACAGGGTCTTACCGAGCAACACCTTGGCTTCGGTTTGCGGATTGTCCGCCGGGATCGAGGGCTTCTCGGGTAGCGCCTGCCAATCGGCGGCATGAACGACCAGGGTGGCGCCAAGCGCGCTTCCCATCAACAACAGTTTCCTTGACTTCACGATACTTCTCCTTAGGCGACGTGTAAGTGCCGAATGCATGCGCTGTCGATACGGAGCATGATGGCCACCACTCGCATCACTGGCTTGGCGATGCTGAGCGGTGAGCAACGACACGCACGGGGCTGCGCATACGCGTCTCTATTTAGCGCGGTGAAGCTGACAGAAACCTGACGTGAAGGTGGGCACCGGGATCTTCGTGGCACACGGACGCGCCGACGCTCGCGTAATGTGAAGCCGATCACGCATCAGCTACGTCGACGAGGGACGGCGCCGCGCGCCACCACGCGCACGTCACCTCAGGCCTATGCGTAAGACACGAGGCATCGTGCCCAGCGTCGCCGCTCCGCGTCTGCGTTGGATGCGTTGGATGCGTTGGACGGACAGCGCGGCGCTCGACGCCTTCGCGAAATGGCGCGCGTCGAGGCAGTACGCGTGATGCCAGGAAATACGCCAGAAGGCTTGAATGACACTGTCGCGCACTGGATGCCGGCGTACCCACGCGATGGTGCGCGTGACCACGCAGGGCAATGCACGGCATTCAGCATTTGGACAGCGAGAAGCGTGTTGGCGATCGCTGCGCGCCACGGACATCGTGCAGCAAGCCGTCGTAGTGATGTGCGCCGTCAATTGCAGCCGTGGCGCCCCACCATCCTGTCGGCCGCCGCTGCACGCCAGCGCGCTGCAGCCATCGATATCACTATGACCATCGCGTGCTGAGCGACACAGCATCGACAACCATGCCCATCGTTGGCTTCTTTGGCACGAGCACCCACGCCGCTGCCGAGGATTGGCAACGGCGTGGGCTGGCGATGCGTCGCCGGGTTTGCGATGACGTTTGCCTTGGTGACGAACCTGTCGACACCGGCCGTTCGGGCCAACCGATTACCCCAGGCACAGGCACCGGTTGCGGCACCGCCATGCACGCGCTGCCACGCGTCGCTCGACGTGGCAGCGCGCAGTCTCAGCTGTGCCGCGATCTTGCGCGGGGTTGCCGCGTGAATGCGTGGCATGTGATGGCTGCGCGACACGTGTCGCGCCGGGCATCAATGCCGTGCCAGATCGTCGACGATGATGTGCTCCAACGCCTGGTTGAATGCCTCCGGTTTTGCCTGCGCGACAAAGTGACCGACCTGCGGAATCAGCGTCACGCTCGGGTCGTGCGCAGTCTCCTTGCCGGTCGGCGCGCCGTTGATGTTGCGCAGGCGCGCGGCATTGCGCTGCAGAATCGCCGGAACATTGTCGGCATTCCAGCGGAAGATCTCGTACATCGCACTGACGCCCATGTCGCGCCGGTCGCCGGAGAACTGCGACACGACCCAGTCGATAGTCTCTGGATCCGCATGTGCCGTGAACATCGAGCGCACGAGATACTGCGAGGTACCGGTGAAATTGTTTTCGAACGGTTTCACGAACTCGGCGATCTTCGCTTCATCGCGTGGGTACTCGAAGTCCGTATAGAAGGTATCGACACCGACGATCCCGATCACGCGGTCACCGAGCAGCTCCGCCGCTTCGACGGCGACCGGCCCGCCCATCGAATGCCCGACCAGGATCACACGTTCGGCACCGATGGCGTCGACCACGGCAGCAACGTCTTCGCCGAACGCACGCATCGTGTACTGCGTGCGCTGGCTGCCGGACTCGCCGTGTCCGGCCAGATCCAGCCAAACCACGCGATAGTCGCGTTCGAAGTACTCGACCTGCCGGTTCCAGAATGCATGGTTGCAGGTCCAGCAATGGATGAAGACCAGCGTGAGGTCACCTTTGCCGCGCACCCCGTAATGGATCTCGCTACCGTCTGCCGAGCTTGCACGCAACGGCAAATCCGTGGGTGCGTGCGACGTCGTCGTACAACCAACGACAATGAGCAGCAGGATGCTCATCCCCAGGTTGCGCATGTCGTGCGGTGTATTCAAATCAACCTCCTGTTCAGGCCATTTGGGTGGTGGGCTGTGTCTCATCCCGGACACAGGCGTGGAAACGTGTCAGCAGATCCGCGAATACGACGCCCGGGCACATCGGCAGTGGCCGGCCGTCGATCTCGCGTACGGCAATCAGTTCGGCACCGGTACCGGTGAGGAAGCATTCATCCGCGGTGTACAGGTCATACGGTGACAACGGCATTTCGTGTACGCCGATGCCGGCGCTACGGGCCAGCTCGATCACGCAGCGCCGCGTGATACCGTCGAGCGCGCCTTCGCTGACCGGCGGCGTCGCCAGTTCACCGTTGCGTACGATGAACAGGTTTTCGGCGCTACCTTCGGCAACGCGCCCTTCACGGTTGAGCAATATCGCCTCATCGGCACCCGCGTGTGACGCCTCGATGCGCGCGAGCACGTTGTTGAGATAGTTCAAACTCTTGACGCGTGGGTCGAGCCCGTCGGCAGCGAGCCGGCGCGTCGCGGCGATCACCACGCGGATACCGCGTGCGCTGCGTTGTGGATCATGCAGGCTGATCGCGTCAGCGATGATGAGCAGATTGGGCGTGGTGCAGGCGCTTGGGTCGAGGCCAAGTGGACCGACGCCGCGCGTGACGACGACGCGCAAGTACCCTTCACCGTAGCCGTAGGCCGTGATCGTCTGTTCGACGGCGTGCTCGAGTGCCGCGCGCTCGAGTGGCAGCACCAGGGCGATCGCGCGCGCCGACAATGCCAGGCGCTCGAGGTGTGCTGCGAGGCGGAATGCGCGGCCGTGATAGAAGCGGATGCCCTCGAACACCCCGTCGCCGTACAACAAGCCGTGGTCGAGCACCGGAATGGCCGCCGCATGCGCCGGCATCAGCTCGCCGTTCATCCAACAGATGGCTTCACGCATACAACGTGGCCCGCAGTGTCGTGACCGCACGTCCGCGCAGTTGCACACGCTCGCCCTGCAACTGCACACCGACCGTGCCACCGCGCGCCGAGGCCTGGAAACCGAGCAGGGTGGTCTTTGCCAGACGCTCACCCCAGTACGGTCCCAACAGACAGTGCGCGGAGCCGGTGACCGGGTCTTCGTCGATGCCGACGCGCGGGCCGAAGAATCGCGAGACGAAGTCGTATGGCGCACCATCCGCCTGCGCGCTCACGATCACGCCACGCGCGTCCAGCTGTAGCAGTCGCCGCATGTCGGGCGCCAGGCCACGCACGACATCGACATCCGGAAGGATGGCGAGCAGGTCACTGTGGCCACGCAGCACGACATCGGGCGTGCAGCCCAGCGCCGCGACGAGCGCGTCCGTGGGCTCGACCCGCTGCGGCGGATCGGCGGGAAAATCGAGACAGATCCAGTCGCCATCACGCTGCGCATGCAGACGTCCGCTGCGGGTGTCGAACTGCAGCATCGCGTGTGTCAGATGTTGCTCGTGCCACAGCACGTGCGCGGCGGCGAGCGTCGCGTGCCCGCACAGATCGACCTCGACACGCGGTGTGAACCAGCGCAGTTGCCAGGTCGCAGGTGCCGTCGGCACCAGGAAAGCCGTTTCCGACAGGTTCATTTCGGCAGCGACGCGCTGCATCCAGGCCTCGTCGGCGGCCTGTTGCAGCATGCAGACGGCGGCAGGATTACCCGCATAAGGGCGGTCCGTGAAGGCGTCGACGACGTCGATCGGTGTCTGCATCGTTGTGTTCTCCCTGTCGCGTTGCGCTGTGGCCGGAGCCGACCACCCCGTCCCGCGCGTTGCCGAGCGGAGGGCCGACCTAAGGTTGACTTTAATGGGCGACAGCAGGGCAATACAGATGCAGTTGACGAATTTTGTTGCGGTACAGATCGGTTGTTTGACAATCTGTACTGGTCAGAATCGGCGCGGTCTGTACCGCAGTGCGGGGCGATGTCTCATCTCTACGAAACGTTGGCCGCGGAGTTGGCGCAGCAAATCGATCAGGAAACGCTGCGCAGCGGCGACCGGCTGCCCGGTGTGCGCACCTTCAGCCGCCAGCGCAACATCAGCGTGGCGACCGCGGTCGCCACCTACCGCCGACTAGAGGCCGACGGTTACATCGAGGCACGCGCGCGCTCCGGCTTTTTCGTGCGCGCGCGCGAGCGCCTGCGCAGCCGCGAACCCGGGATCACGCGTCCACGCGGCCGACCACGCCCCGTGAGCGGCCAGGAACTCGTGCTCGAACTGGTCAAAGCGGCCAATGACCCCGGCGTGGTCCAGCTCGGTGCAGCAGTGCCGGACCCTGCCTTCCTGCCGACACACGCGGTCGAGCGCGCCATCTGTCAGGCAGCACGCCAGCATCGCCTGCACACGTCGGCCTACGAGTTTCCACCCGGACTACCCGAGCTGCGGCGCCAGCTCGCGCGACGCATGGCCGAGTCGGGTTGCCAGGTGCACGCCGACGACATCGTCGTGACCAATGGCTGCCAGGAGGCACTCACGCTGGCGTTGCGCGCGGTGACGACACCGGGCGACGTGGTGGCGATCGAATCGCCGACCTTCTACGGCCTGCTGCAGGTCATCGACTCTCTCGGCCTCGAAGCACTGGAGATACCGACCCACCCACGCGATGGCATGGCGATCGATGCCCTGCAGCTCGCACTCGCACAGTGGCCGGTCAAGGCGTGCATCGTCACGCCCAACTACAGCAACCCGCTTGGCGGTTGCATGCCCGACGACGGCAAACGGCGGCTCGTCGAACTGCTCGCACGGCACGGCGTGCCGCTGATCGAGGACGACGTGTACGGCGATCTCGGCTTCGCGCAGCGCCGTCCGTCCACGTGCAAGGCGTTCGACGCCGACGACAACGTCTTCTACTGCGCATCGTTCTCCAAGACCCTGTCACCCGGCGTGCGCATCGGCTGGGTGGTGAACGCGCGGCAGCGTGCGAAGATCGAATACCTCAAGTACGTCACCAATCTCGCGACACCGACGGTGACGCAGATCGCCGTCGCGCGCCTGCTCGAAAGCGGCACCTACGAGCGCCACGTGCGCAAGGTGCGCGGTGAGTACATGCGCGCCGTGGAGCGCATGATCGCGGCCGTGGACAGGCTGTTTCCTGCGGGCACCCGGGTCACGCGCCCACTTGGCGGCTTCGTGCTGTGGATCGAGCTCGCACGCGAGGTCGACAGCTTCGAGCTGGCGCGCCGCTTGCTGCCGCTCGGGATCAGTGTCGCGCCCGGACCGATCTTCTCGGCGTCGCAGCGCTACCGGCATTTCATCCGCCTGTCGTGTGCACGCAAATGGGACGATCAGGTCGAGCGCGCACTGGCGACCATCGCACGGCTCGTCGCCGAGGCGACAGCCCCGGGGATCACAGCAGCGCGTTGACCGACGGCGCGAGCGCCTCGCCGAGCACGCGATGCTGCTCGGCATCGAGGTGTACGCCGTCGACATCACTGGTGCCTGTCACGGTGCCGGCATCGAAATAACTGCAGGCCTGTTCGCCGGCCACCGTCTCGATCGCGGCGGCGAGACCGACGGCACGCCGCTCGGCACCCGCGAATTTTTCCGCCATCGTGCCCTTGGCGGTGCGCACGGGTGGCGGCGCGACGACCATGATCGGTGGCCGTGGCATGCCGGGTTCAATCGGCGCGCGACGGATCGCGAGGATCAGCGCACGTATCCCCTGTGCCACGAGTGCAGCGTTGTTGTCGTGGGTGGCCTGGAAGTCATTCGTGCCCAGCATCAGCATCACGAGGGCAAGCGGTGAATTCACCTCGATGCGCTGTTCAAGTCCGAGCAGACCGTTACGCCCCGGTTTGAACGGGTCCTCCCACACCGTGCGGCGACCATTGAGGCAATCCTCGATCACACGCACGCGCTGCTCCATGGCGAGCAGCGCATGCTCCATGACGCCCGGCCAGCGCTGCTCGAACGGCAGGCGGTGACGGGTTCCGGGGACGATGCCCCAACTCAGCGAGTCGGCATAGACCAGGATCTGCTGCATGCGCTTGGTGTCCTCGTGAGGCTGGCGTGACGTTGGGCAGGATGGCGTGGCGCACCGTGTCGCCTCTGCGCACAAGCATAGTCACGCACGGCGGCAGCCGGGTGGTGGCCGTTGCCGCATCAGGCACACGCCGGCACTGTAACGACGTGCCGATGCCGACTAGCCGCCGTCGCGGACGGCACGCTCGCCGCGCAGCACGTCGACGGCGATACGCTGCTCGTTGATCTCGGGCTGCAGCGTGACATGGTCGATGCCGAACCGCTCCCTGAGCGCATGCTGCAACTGCGCGAGGATCGGCGGCCAGTCGTCGATGTGGCGCAGCACGACATGCGCCGAAAGTGCGATGCGGCTCGACGATACGGTCCAGATGTGCAGGTCGTGTACCGACTGCACGCCGGCCACCGCGGTCATCGCGCGCCCGACCTCGCCGAGATCGAGATGCAGCGGTACGCCTTCCATGAGCGCGTGCAGTGCCTCGCGCAGCAGGCGCATCGCCGACACCAGCACGAGCAGCATGATCAGCAGCGACAGGATCGGGTCGATGAGGGTCCAGCCGGTCAGCAGGATCACCGCCCCCGAGACCAGCGCCGCGACCGAGCCGAGCAGGTCGCCGATCACGTGTAGCAGCGCACCGCGGACATTGAGGTCGTGTCCATGTCCCGACAACAGCCACACGGCGACGAGATTGATCGCCAGCCCGATCAGCGCGACGCCGAGCACGATGCCACCCTGCACGGGCTGGGGATGGCTGATGCGGTCGACCGCCTCTACGGCGATGAGGATCACGATCGCGACCATCGCGCAGGCGTTGATGAAGGCCGCAAGGATCTCAGCGCGCCCGAGGCCGTAGGAATGACGCCGCGACGGCGGCCGTTGCGCGAGCACGGCGGCGCCTGCCGCGAGACCCAGTGACAACGAGTCAGTGAGCATGTGCGCGGCATCACCGAGCAGGGCCAGCGAACCCGACAACCAGCCCGCGACCGCTTCGACCGCGGCGAAACCCAGCGTCAGACCGAGCGCCAGCACCAGTTTGCGCGACGAACCCTGCGCCGCGGTATGCGCATGGTCGTGAGGGTGGTCGTGGTCGTGATGGTGATGCACCGTCATCGCTGCCTGGCCTGCGGACGCACGTGCGGCGCCAGCCACACGCAGGGATGGCCGTCGATATTACCCGGGTTCGCTGCGGCGGACGCGACAGCGCATCCCGCGACGGCGCGACACCCGCGCCATGTCACGGCGGTCGCCGACCTCACGCCGGCGCATCGACGGCACCGGCGAGCAGGTTGGGCAGTGCGTAGCGCCGCGTGTGGTCGAAGATCAGCACGGTTTCGATGCCGGTGACCTCGGGGCGCACGGTGAACGCATCGAGTGCCAGGTCGCGCAGATGGTCGGCGTCGCGCACCGCGACGTGGACGAGGAAGTCGTAGCGGCCGGCGACCAGGTACACGGCGCGCACCTCGGCGATGAGCTCGATGTCACGCCGGAAAGCCTCGACCGCGTCGCGCGAGTGCTTGTTCAGACTGATGAAGTACATCGCTTCGAGGCCGACACCGAGGGCCTGTGGGCGGACCTCCGCATGCACCCCGGTGATGACACCGCCGGCGCGCAACTGGCGCACGCGCTCGAAGCAGGTCGACGGCGCCAGACCGACCCTGGCGGCCAGCGCCTTGTTCGACAGCCGACCATCGTTCTGCAACAGCCGCACAATTTCGGCATCTATTCGGTCCATGCGCGGATATTAGCCGAATAATCCGTAAACAATTCGTTTTACGACGAAGATTCAGAACAATATCCTTTTGTACATGAAAAACGTCGTCGAAAGTTTGACCACCCCCGCCGCCGACACGACCGCCACCGGCTTCAGTACCCGCGCCATCCATCACGGTCATGATCCGTTCGCCCACCACGGTGCCCTGAATCCACCGCTGTATCTCAGCGCCACGTACGCCTTCGAGTCGACGGCGCAGGGCCAGCGACGCTTTCGTGGCGAAGAGCCGGGTTATATCTACTCGCGCGTCGGCAACCCGACCGAGAGCGTGCTCGAAGAGAAGCTCGCCGTGCTCGAAGGTGGTGAAGCGGCGCTGGCGATGGCCTCGGGCATGGGCGCGATAACGTCGCTGTTCTGGACCTTCGTCGCCCCCGGCGACGAGGTCGTCGTCGACATGACCCTGTACGGCTGTACCTACGCCTTCCTCACCGAGGGTCTGCGCAAATTCGGCATCGGCGTGCACTTCGTCGACCTCGGCGACACGGCGGCACTGCGCGCGGCGTTGACTGACCGCACGCGCTTCGTGTTCTTTGAAACACCGGCGAATCCCAATATGCGCGTGGTCGACATCGCCATGGTCGCGGAGCTTGCACACCGCGTCGGCGCGCGCGTGGTGGTCGACAACACCTATTGCACACCGTATTTGCAGCGCCCACTCGAACACGGCGCAGACTTCGTCGTGCACTCGCTGACCAAGTACCTCAGCGGCCACGGCGACCTGATCGCGGGTGCGGTCATCGGCCGGCGTGAGGACATCCAGCAGATCCACGCGCACGGCGTCAAGGACATGACCGGCGCAGTGATCTCGCCGCTCGACGCCTATCTGACGATCCGCGGACTCAAGACCCTCGAGCTGCGCATGGACCGCCACTGCGCGTCCGCGGCACAGCTCGCCGAGCTCATCGCCGCGCATCGCGCCGTCGACGCGGTGTATTACCCGGGATTGCCGTCGCACCCACAGTACCGGCTCGCGCAGCGCCAGATGCGCGCCCCCGGCGGCATGATCGCGTTCGAGCTCAAGGGGGGTTACGACGCCGGGGTGCGCTTCATGGACGCGGTCCGGCTCGCCATGCGCGCGGTCAGCCTCGGCGATGCCGAGACGCTGGTGCAGCACCCCGCGAGCATGACGCACATCACGTATCCGCCCGAGGAGCGTGCACGGCACGGCATCAGCGAAGGCCTGGTGCGCCTGTCGGTCGGCCTCGAAAACATCGAAGACCTCGTCGTCGATATCCGCAACGCACTCGATCACGGTCGCTGAGCGACACGCTGGCGACGCCGCTTGCGCCGCCGGTGGCGTGCGGACATCGGCACGATCTGCGACGGACGGGCCCTGCACGGGTGCCTGTTCGTATGAACCAAATGGGCGCCGACGCGGGCGCCCGAGGGAACAAGGTCCGTTATCGTTCCGCTACGTCGGTGGTGGATTTCGGCGATCCCGCGCCGGTCGCGGTCGTCCGCCACGGAACGCACCGCAAACTCCGGGGACAACAGCTATCTCTGGCAGCTGGTCCGGGTGGACTCGAGAAGCCGTCTGTTGCCGATGGCTCTCACAGCGGAACTGCAGCCGCAAACCACGGTCTGCACCATTGAACCCGCATTCATCATTCGGAATCGACATGTCGCGAGCCGACGCGAGCCGGAAAACTTGCCAACCCACAGCTGGCGCCGTGCGCGGTGCCTGCGACGACTGCATTCCGAGGGGACTCCCGATACGGCAATGAACAAGCGATGCATGACAATTGGCGGCGGACTGATGCTGGCATCGTCCGTGTTGGCAGATGCGCCGCCGGGCGGCATGGCACAGCTACAAGCGCTCAACCGGGCCAACGAAGCTGCGCTCAGGTACTCGCAGCGTCCGCCCGTACCGCCCCCGGGTACCCAACAAGCGCCCGGGCCGACGAATCTTGACCGTCGACAACTGGCCGAACAGCAGTTGTTGCAGGAGCGGCAACGACAAAGACTGCTGATGCTGAACCACCGCGCACAGACCGGCACGAGCCCCGTCATCCCCTATTCGTTGCAGGGAATCGACCTACAGCGCCGCTTTCAACTGCAGCAGCAATATCAGCTGGATCGTTTCCGAGGACAGCGCTGATCGATGAACCTTCGGGCGTCGCGATTCCGCCGGCAACGGACGTTCGTATCGAGCGCCTGGCTGCAACGTGTAACAACTTCATACAAACGCCTTGTTCTGAATCGGGAAGTCGTTGTCTTTCGAGCATCGTGAACCAAAGATCTGCCGCATCTGCTGTGCCCAGACGCTTCGTCATGGCGCATCGGCGTACACGAGGGAACCCGATGATGAAGGTGCCATAGAGCTGGGCAGGCATACGGGCGTCCCTCCACCGGGGAGATTCGGAGGGGCCTCCAACCGTTGTGTTGATGGTGGGGCGGCGCGCCCAGGCGATGGCAGCGGCCAAAACCGATCAGGCCGGATCACCCGATAGGAAATATTCTGCACCGCTCTATGCACGAAGCCGACCTTCCACGAAACCAACGAGCGTTTCCATTCCCTGCCCTTCGACAATCTCTGCTGCATCCAGATTCTCTGGCGCGAACTTCAAGCGGTTGACCCACACCGTGGGATAGCCGAACCAGCTGGCACCGGCAGCGTCCCACGCCG
>JAGRHA010000202.1 GCA_020445205.1 Gammaproteobacteria bacterium | reverse complement strand
TCCCGCTGCGCTGCGAGGCGCATCCACAGGTACCAGTCCTCGCCGATGACGAAGCGCTCATCGAAGCCGCCTACGTCGTCAAACAGTTGTCGCCGCACCACGTACGAGCCCTGCGAAAACGGTGTCTCGAAGATCAGCCTGCGCGCGGCGTCGGGCCAGTGTTCGACGACGCAGTCCATGGCTGCAGATGCCATGGGTGGGTCGCTGGGGGGATGTTCGTCCGTGAAGGTGTCGTAGTCGCCGGCCAGCCAGCGGATATCGGGCGACGCTTCCATCGTTTGTGCCAGCTGCGCCAGCGCGCGTGGTACGGGTATGTCGTCCGCGTCGACAAACGCGAGCAGTTCACCGCGCGCCTGCGCGGCGCCGGTGTTGCGCGTGTTCGCCGCCCCCTTACCAGAGGTGTTCGTCATGCGCACCACTCCGGGCCGTTGTGCGAGCCGATCGAGGCAGGCGAGCGTGTCCGCGTCGTCACTGTGATCGTCGACGAGCAGCCATTCCCATGCCACACCGTCCACCGCTGCGTGCAGCGACGAGGCCAGGTCGTCCAGGTAGCGGCTGGGCGTGTTGAAAACGGGGGTGATGACACTCAGCAGCATCGGTTTCGGCGCTCAGGGCACCATCGCCGCGCGACCACAGCCTGCGTCGGGTGCACGCCGTGCGGCCGCCAAACGGGTGTACACGGTCGGTGCAGAAAGGTCTCGCGCATTTGCCAGGTTGATCGTCGCTGCGCCGCAGGCGGCCTTTACATTCGTGCTCGAGGGCTCGGTCATACGTAGTCGTCCTGGTCACAAGGCACCTGGCCTGCAACGGCCGGCAACGATTCTAACATCGCTGTCGACAGCACTTCGTCCGTCGCCAGCCGTGCCGGCGGCCCGCTCCCGATCGATTTGAACTGCCCCGTTGCCTGTCGTGTCCACCGCGTGCCGGATCTGTCCGTCGCCACACCTGCCGGCATCGCGCCTAGCAACCACCCGGTGCCGCCAACTGCCGTGCGCCAGGGTGCCGCTTGGAAAGCTGCGGTGCGGTGGCCATGCACGCACCGATGTCTCGGTGCGCGCGCGTGCAAGCGTGCTGGCACGTATACAAACGGCACGTGCCGTGTCCCCGGATTGGTACAATGCGCGGCAATGTCCTCCAGCGATCGCCTCTACCGATTCACCTTCGAGCAGTTTCCCGTGCGTGGCGAGATCGTCGTGCTGGATGCGAGCTGGAAGGCCGTCATCGAACGCCACGCCTACCCGCCAGTCGTGCTCGAGTATCTCGGACAGGCGCTCGCGGCAGCCACGCTGATGTCGGCGACGATCAAGCTCGAAGGCACCCTGATCATGCAGTTGCAGGGTGACGGTGCTTTGCGCACGCTGGTCGCCCAGGCGACGGATCGACGCACGGTGCGTGGCATTGCACGCACGGCCGAGGGTGCCGACGTGGCGGCCGGCGATCTACGTGCTGCGCTCGGTCACAGCCGCATGGTGATCACCGCCGAAGCGGCGGGACGAGAACGCTACCAGGGCATTGTTGCCGTCGAGCAGCCAACGATCGCGGCGGTCATCGAGGCCTATTTCGCACAATCCGAACAGCTGCCGACGCGTCTTTGGCTGGCTGCACAGGATGGCGTCGCCGCCGGCCTGTTGTTGCAGCGCATGCCGGCCGCCGAACGACCGGCAGATGACGAAGACTGGCAGCGCGTGTGCGTGCTGGCCGATACGCTCGGCGCAGCGGAACTGGTGTCGGTACCCCCCAGGGAATTGTTGCGGCGGCTATTCCACGAAGAGGACGTGCGCCTTTTCGACCCGGAGCCCGTGGCATTTCGTTGTACCTGTTCACGTGAGCGCATCGCCGATGCGCTGCGCGCGCTGGGCCGGGAAGAGGTGGATGGCATCGTGCACGAACGTGGCGCGGTCGATGCGGACTGCGAGTTCTGCAACGCCCATTATCGCTTCGATGCCGTCGACGTGGCCGCGTTGTTCGTCGACGCGACCCCCGCCGTGCCGCCACCGGCGGAGCTATGAAAGGGTTCTATGCCGGCAGGCAGACGCCGGTGCCGCCGAGGCCGCAGTAGCCGTTGGGATTCTTCGCCAGGTATTGCTGGTGATAGGTCTCGGCATAGTAGAACGTCGGTGCATCGACGATCTCGGTCGAGATCGGCGCAAAGCCGCGTTTGTCGAGCTCGCGCTGGAAGCGTGTCAGGCTCTGTTCGGCCGCCGCACGCTGGGCATCGGAGAAGACATAGATGCCGGAGCGGTACTGGGTGCCGACGTCGTTGCCCTGGCGCATCCCCTGCGTCGGGTCGTGTGACTCCCAGAACACCTTGAGCAGGTGCTCATAGCTGACCTTGTCCGGGTCGAAGACCACGAGTACGACCTCGTTGTGCCCCGTCAACCCGGTGCACACTTCGTCGTAGGTGGGGTTGAGCGTGTAGCCGCCCGCGTAACCGACCGCAGTCGCGTATACCCCCGCTTGTTTCCAGAATCGCCGCTCGGCGCCCCAGAAACAGCCGAGGCCGAACATCGCCTGCTGCATGCCCGCCGGAAACGGCGGCTTGATCGAGTGGCCATTGACGAAATGTTCGTCGCTGACGGGCAGCGCTTCGGCGCGACCCGGCAGGGCATCCGTTTCGCTGGGCATCTCGGTCATCTTCTTGCGCATCCACATGGCGGCGTCTCCGGGCGATCGTGGTCGAGACCTCGATTGTGCCGCGCACGGGGCGCCGCAACTCAATGCTGCGGCTGGGGTTTATCGCCAGCCCAGCGAACGCATTCCGCGCACCAGCAGCAAGCCGTAGAGTGCCAGTCCGAGCGCGTCGGCGGCCAGATCGGCGAGCTCGAAATAGCGATTGGCCACCTGCGTCTGCAGCAACTCGATCGCCAGTCCGTAGAGCAGCAGCGTGCCCCACTTGGCGAACCCGAAACGGTGTTCGGGCCAGCTCAGGTCGGCGAGCAGCGCCAACACAACAAAGGCAGACAGGTGGCCGAGCTTGTCGGCGAACGCGACGGGTGGCAGTGCCGGTGGGTGTGGCGTCAGCGCCAGCCACGTCACGACGCACAACGCGAAACCCAGCAGCAGGCGGAAGCCGGCGCAGTTGCAACGACTGATCGACACGACGCTGCGCCCCGTTGTCAGTTGGCGCGCTGTTCGCGTGCGATGGCGCGGTAACCGATGTCGTGGCGATAGAACATGTCCGGCCAGCTGATCTTTGCCGCGAGTTCGTAGGCCGCGGCCTGGGCTGCAGCGACACTGTCGCCGAGCGCGGTCGCACACAACACGCGCCCGCCCGCGGTGACCACCTGGCTGTCCTTGTTTGCCGTCCCTGCGTGGAACACCTTGCGGTCGGCAGCATCGGCGTCGTCGAGGCCGTCGATCGCATCGCCCTGGCGGTAACCGCCCGGGTAGCCGCCGGCGGCAAGCACCACGCCCACCGCGCGGCGTGGATCCCACGATGCAATCTCGGCGTCGAGTCCGCCGTCGAGTGCGGCGAGACAGTGCGCGACCAGATCGGAACGCAGGCGCAGCATGATGGGTTGCGTCTCGGGATCGCCAAAACGGCAGTTGTACTCGATGACCTTGGGCGTGCCGTCGGCGGCAATCATGAGGCCGGCGTACAGGAAACCCGTATAGGGCAGACCCTCGGCTGCCATGCCGGCCACGGTCGGCATGATCACCTCGTCCATGATGCGCCGGTAAACCTCGTCGGTGACGACGGGTGCCGGTGAGTAGGCGCCCATGCCGCCCGTGTTGAGGCCCGTGTCACCGTCGCCGACGCGCTTGTGGTCCTGGCTGGTCGCCATCGGCAACACATGGGTGCCGTCGGCCATGACGATGAAGCTGGCCTCTTCGCCCTCGAGATACTCCTCGACCACGACGCGATGGCCGGCCTCGCCGAACGCGTTGCCTGCGAGCATGTCGCGCACGGCCGCTTCGGCGGTAGCGAGGTCCATGGCCACGATGACGCCCTTGCCGGCGGCCAGGCCGTCAGCCTTGACCACGATCGGTGCGCCTTGCTCACGCAGATAGGCGAGAGCGGGTTCGACCTCGGTGAATGTCCGGTAGTCGGCCGTGGGGATGCGATGGCGGGCGAGAAAATCCTTGGTGAACGATTTCGACCCTTCGAGCTGCGCGGCACCTTTCGAGGGCCCGAAGCATTTGAGCCCCGCGGCCTGGAACGCGTCGACGACGCCGATCACCAGTGGCGCCTCGGGGCCGACGATCGTGAGGCCGATCGCATTGTCGCGCGCGAATGCGAGCAGACTTTCAATATCGGTGGCGCTGATGGCGACGTTCTCGAGATCCGCTTCGCGGGCGGTACCCGCATTGCCCGGGGCGACGTACACCCGCTCGACCTGCGGTGATTGCGCGGCTTTCCACGCCAGCGCGTGTTCGCGGCCACCGCCGCCGATTACCAGAACCTTCATGCCTGCTCGTATTCCTGCGTTGCGAGCGTGAACGATAAGCGATTCCGGCCCGTCGCGACAGGTTCGCGTGACAGGTGAGAATCAATGCGGACAACGGACAACGGACAACGGACAACGGACAACGGACAACGGACAACCGGATCAGGATCAGCCGGATCAGGATCAGCCGGATCAGGATCAGCCGGATCAGGATCAGCCGGATCAGGATCAGCCGGATCAGGATCAGCGGGGGAGGGCGTCGCTCGGTGTAGGGAGACCGGCACGTTCGAGCACACGTGCGACCTTGCGCCCTGTGCGCATGAGCCGCGACAACTCGGCGAGTCCCGGTCGTTCGCCTGCCGCGAGCCGCGCGTCCCAGGTATCGAGTTCCGACGCGAGGAACTCGAGCACCTTGAGGCTACAGCCACGGCATTCGCCGTCGCACACCTGCGCTGCCGGCAGGGCGAACGGAAATCCCGAACGCATGCGTTCGATCAACAACTGCATCGCGGTCGTGCTGTCGGGTTTCACTGGCGCTATCAGGTCTGCTATCGGCAACCTTGACTAGCCTAACCGATCGCGCCCGCCGGGTGTCTGCGCCGCATCAAGTGTCGCTGTTCGTCGGTCCTGGAGCATCGGCAACACGGCGATGCCCGTGCCTGTCGACATCTGGCACACGAGGGCGTGGTCGCATGTGCTCGAACGGCCGAAGCGCGAATGCGCCGATAGGGGACGGGTGTCATCCACGACGGCGCGCTGACGCAGCTTGCCGGGCAACGTGCCGTTCGTCGCACGCCGTGGTTTGTGGCTGCCTGGGTTTGCATGGCCCCAGTTCAAGTCGAAGGAATCCCGCATCCCAAGCTTGTGTCGAACAGGTGATGCGCGATCGGGCACTGCGCAGCACGGCCATCGACGGATGCGATCAGCACGAGACGAGCGCATCGAACGTTCCCTGGTATTCGGTGGACGGCGTCGAACGTCGCACATGTAGCGTAGGGTGGCGTGGTCGTGCGCCTAGGATGCATCTAGCATCCGCAGGCGGCTGCGTGTTGTGGCAGTGGAGATTGGCGGCCGGCACGCAGACCGGCGCCACCTGCGCGGAGCACCAGGGCGGCCCACTACCTCTCCCCCGCATGCTGGTGCCCGTCGATGTCAGTCGATGTCGTGCCGCTGTGCGCCGATTCGTTGCTTGCGTACCCACTGTACGTGGCGTTGCATCGCTGGCGCCGCGCGCAGCGCCTCGAGTGTGTTGAGTTCCCGCGCCAGGGTCATTTCGTCGAACAGGCGGTGGACGGCCTTGTGGCAAGGTCGGCACAGCGCGACACCGGCCTGCAGTTGTTCCTGCGGCACGTGCTTGCGGAAATGTGCCCGACGATGAACCTTGCGCGGAATGAGGTGGTGAAACGTCAGGTCGGTATGCCGTCCGCAGAGGCAACAGGGACCTCGCTTGTCTTTGCCGCCGTCCATCAGCTCGCTTACCTTTGACCCTTCACGCCCGTTGGGGCGCGGCTGTGCGTGCGCACGAGCGACGGTGATATCGGACACCGTGCTGTACGCGCACACGGGCATACTGGGTCGGCGACCGCAAGAGATCAAGATGGACGACGAATTCGCGCAGCAACTCTATGCCTGGCTGGCCCAGGTACCTGCAGGACATGTAGTGACCTATGGCCAGCTGGCCGCCCTGATCGGACGACCGCAAGGCGCACGCTGGGTGGGCCACCGTTTGAGCCGTCTGCCGCCAGGTTCTGGGCTGCCGTGGCATCGCGTGGTCAACGCCAGCGGCAGGTCGAGTCTGCCGCTCGACAAGGGGGGATCGAACCGTCAGCTGCGCCTGTTGCAGCGCGAGGGCGTCGTCGCGACGGCCGGTCGCGTATCACTCAAGCGTTATCGCTGGCAACCGTGATGGCGATGCCGCGGGCCGCGTGATGGCCGCGGTGTCGTCGCCGGCCTGCCGGATCAGTGGCGGAAGTGGCGCATGCCGGTGAACACCATGGCCATGCCGTGTTCGTTGGCGGCCGCGATCACTTCCTCGTCGCGCATCGATCCACCGGGCTGGATCACGGCCGTGATGCCGGCGGCAGCAGCACTGTCGATACCGTCACGGAACGGGAAGAAGGCGTCCGACGCCATCACGGAACCGCGCACCTCGAGGCCCGCATGTTCGGCCTTGATCGCGGCGATGCGTGCCGAGTTCACCCGGCTCATCTGGCCTGCCCCGACGCCGATGGTCATGCCGTCGCGGCCGTAGACAATCGCGTTCGACTTGACGAACTTGGCGATGCGCCAGGTGAACAGCAGATCGCGCATCTCACTTTCGCTCGGCGCGCGTTCGCTGACCACCTTGGTTTCGTTGAGCAGCTGCAGATCAGCATCCTGCACCAGTAGGCCACCGTTGACGCGTTTGAAATCGAGCCGGTGGATGTCTTCGGCGGCCCATTCGCCGCACGTCAGCAGGCGTACGTTCTTCTTCGCCTTGACCGCCTCGATCGCTTCCGCCGACACGGTCGGCGCGATGATCACTTCGACGAACTGGCGGTCGACAATCGCCTGGGCCGTCTCTCCGTCGAGCTCGGTATTGAACGCAATGATGCCGCCGAATGCCGATTCCGGGTCCGTGCTGTAGGCGCGGTCGTAGGCTTCGAGCACACTGCTGCCCGTGGCGACACCGCAGGGGTTGGCATGCTTGACGATGACACAGGTCGGGCCGCCGTCGCTGCCGGTGTCGAACTGCTTGACGCATTCCAGCGCGGCGTCGGTATCGGCGATGTTGTTGTACGAGAGTTCCTTGCCCTGCAACTGATGGGCAGTCGCCACGCTCGATTCACGGATTTCCTGTTCGACGAAGAAGGCCGCGTTCTGGTGCGGGTTCTCGCCGTAACGCATGGTCTGCACCTGGCGGAACTGCAGGTTGATCGTGTTCGGGAACGCGTGCCGGCTGCCGTCGTCGCCGATCGTGCCGAGGAAATTGGCGATGGCGCCATCGTATTGCGCCGTGTGTTCGTAAGTCTTCACTGCGAGGCGGAAGCAGGTGGCTGCGCTGACTTCGCCGTTGTTGGCGCGCATCTCCTGGACGATGTGGCCATAGTCGTGCGGATCGACGACGACGGCGACATCGCGGTGATTCTTGGCTGCGGCACGGATCATCGTCGGGCCGCCGATGTCGATGTTCTCGATCGCTTTTTCGAGGCTGCAATCCGGGTCGGAGACGGTCTGCTGGAAGGGATAGAGATTGACGGCCACGAGGTCGATACGGCCGATGCCATGGCGCTCCATGACCTCGTCGTCGGTGCCACGCCGACCGAGGATGCCGCCGTGCACCTTGGGATGCAGCGTCTTCAAGCGGCCATCCATCATCTCCGGAAAGCCGGTGTAATCGCTCACTTCCATCACCACGATGCCGCTGTCACGCAGCAGCTTGGCGGTACCGCCGGTGGACAGGATCTCGACACCGGCTTCGGCGAGGTCACGGGCGAATTCGACGACGCCGGTCTTGTCGGAAACGCTGATCAGGGCACGGGTGATGACGGGCATTGTTGTTTTCCTGCAAATGCAAACGCGGCCCGGGGGCCGCGTGACGCTGGTTGGGAGTTGGGATTCTACTCGATTTCGTATTGTGCGAGCTTCTTACGCAAGGTACTGCGACTGATGCCGAGCAGGGTTGCCGCTTTGCTCTGATTGCCACCCGTGAAACCCAGGATCGCCTCGAACAGCGGTTGCTCGACCTGCTGCATCACGAGCTGGTAGAGGTCGTTCGGCGCTGTGCCGTCGAGTTGTTCGAAGTATCGGTCGAGGGCATCACGAACGGCTTCGCGCAATGGTTCGGTTTTCTGTGTCTTGACCACTGCGTAGCTCCCTGAAATCGAGGGCGATGCATGTGTGCTGTGCAAACTCACGCTGCCAGTTCCTCCTTTGCGGGCGCGGGACCGAAGCCAGGCGCCTTCTTGTCGTTGACGCGATCGAAAAATTCCCTGATGAGATCGCTCTGCTGTTGTGTCGTGGTCGCCGCATTGACCTGTTTTCTGAATGCGGCGCCGCCCGGTTGCGTCCTGCTGTACCAGGCAATGTGTTTACGTGCGATGCGCACGCCGTGCTCGTTGCCATAGAGCCGATAGAGATTTTCGAGGTGTTCGAGCAGGATATCCTTGATCCAGGTCGGCGTCGGTTCGGCCAATTGCTCGCCCGTGGCCAGGAAATGCGCGATCTCGCGGAATATCCACGGACGTCCCTGTGCTGCGCGACCAATCATGATGCCGTCGGCCCCCGTCAGCGAAAGCACTTTCGCGGCCGTCGTCGGGGTGTCGATGTCACCGTTGGCGATGACGGGTATGGCGACCGCGCGTTTCACCATCGCCACGGTGTCATGCTCGGCATCGCCACTGAAGCCACACGCCCGTGTGCGCCCGTGCACCGTCACCGCGGCCACGCCGGCCTGTTCGGCAATCATTGCGATGCGCGGTGCATTGCGATTTGCCGTGTCCCAACCCGTGCGCATTTTCAATGTGACAGGTACATCGACGGCATTCACGACATGATCGAGGATGCGTGCCACGAGATCCTCGTCGCGCATCAACGCCGAACCCGCTGCCACCTTGCAGACCTTCTTTGCCGGGCAGCCCATGTTGATGTCGATGATCTGCGCACCCAGTTCAACGTTCACGCGCGCCGCGGCCGCCATCTGCTGCGGGTCGGTACCGACAATCTGCACGGCGATGGGTGCCGGTTCACCTTCATGGTCGAGCCGGTACACGGTCTTGCGTGTGCCGTACATGCTCGCATCCGCCGTGACCATCTCGGAGATGGCGAGGCCTGCACCCAGACGACGACACAAGTTGCGAAACGGACGGTCCGTTACGCCTGCCATCGGTGCGACGACGAGGCGGTTGTCGAGTTGATAAGGACCGATGTGCACTATCGCCGAGGCTCCTGCCGAAAGACCGTCGTCGTGAGTTCGCAATCAATACCGGTCTTGCCCATCGTTCGCGACGCGCAACGTCAACGCCGGATTTGTTTCCGATCTTTGACGGGCAAGGGGGTGGCAATGTTACGCCTAAATGACCCCGGCGCAAGTCCGTTGAAGGGGTAATCTGACGTCAAAAGAAATCGATTTCGAAACCCGTTGCAGCATCACCGGGATCTGCAAAGTCGATGCTGATAGTGATCACTTCGCCAGGTTGTATCACGGGTTTGTTTTCTGGTGGTGGATACAGATATTCGTGAGGTGAAAGACGTCTGCGAATGACGGCTGCACCATTGTTGTCGAGCAACGACAACTGAATATCCGGCAGTAGCTGCGCAACATCGGCATCGTTTCGGAACGATGCGCTCAAGGTGAGTGATTCCGGATCATTCGCTGTCGCCTGCATCGCGCGACGTACGACGCGCAACTTTTCGGGTGCATGCACCACGGTTGGGCGGCACGGCAGATGCTCACAGACAAACTCCAGCTGTGGAAAGCGTGCAAGCAAGGTGAGGCGGTATTGCCACGCGAGTTGTATGGCGACGCCGGCGGCAAGCACGAAGGCGAACAATCCATAGAACAAACCGCGATAGGAACGTTTTTCGTAAAGCGTGTCTGCGATGTCGAGTGCGTCGTCATCGCTCGGCTCGATGGTCGGCAGATTCGCCGGCACGTCGAACGGCAGATCGCTGGCTGCCTGCTTTTGCACCGCGATCTCGTCCTGCTCCTTGAGCCATAGCAGGCTGCGCCCGCCGGCGTTGCGCGTATTCGGCGTCTCACTCGCGGTCTCGGTGACCGCATCGAACACGGTGCCGCAGCGGTAGCAATGCGCAAAACCTTCGCTGTCGAGCAGGGCGTCGGCATCGACCTGGTAGCGCGTATCGCAGCCGGGGCAGCGCGTCTTCATCTGCGGTTGTGGCTCATGCGCAGGGTGGGGTGACAACACTGCGGTGCCCACATGGCAAGCGAATCGGTTCTTGCCCGTATGGCAACATGTTGAACAAAGGGAAGGGTGGCTGTTCCTGCCGTTGATGCACGCAATGACGGCGCACGGGCACGGCAAGCAATCGGACGAAATTCACGCCCGCCTGCGTGCATGTAGGAGCACCCACTCTTCAGATTGCTCCCGCGCTGCGATATCGAATCGATCGGCATAGGCGGCAACCACGTCGTCAGCTTGTTCATCAAGAATACCCGACATCACGAGATTGCCACCTGGCGCGACCAGGGCGCCGATGCGTGGAGCGAGTTCGATGAGGATATTGGCGAGAATGTTGGCGACCACGAGATCGGCTTGCTGTGGTGCAAATTCATCGCTGTGGACCACCGTCAGGCGATCATCGACGCGATTGCGTTGTGCATTGTCGCGCGTTGCCAGTACGGCCTGCGGATCATGGTCGACGGCGAGCGCGTCTGCGGCACCGAGTTTCAGCGCCGCGATCGCCAACACGCCCGACCCACATCCGAAGTCGATCACGCGTTTCGCCTGCGGTGGGTGGCGATCGAGCCAAGCGAGACACAGGGCGGTCGTCGGGTGCGTGCCAGTGCCGAATGCGAGGCCGGGATCGAGGTCGATGATGACGGCGTTGTCGATATCGACCGTGTGTCCGCTGGGGCGGATCCACAAGTTCTCGCCGAAGCGCATCGGCCGGAACCGGTCGAGCCACGCGCGCTCCCAGTCCTGGTCGGCGATGGTCTCGATGCTGAGGTTGCGGCTGACATCGGTCGACAGCGCGCGGTTCAGTGCGCCGTGCAACGCGTCGCGGTCACTGTCACCTGCGAACAGGCCACTGACGCGCGTGGCCTGCCACAGCGGCGTCTCGCCCGGTGCGGGTTCGAGCATGGGTTCATCGGCGGCATCGCCGAGCGTCACGGCGACGGCGCCGAGGTTTTCGAACAGCAGTTCGACGAGCGGCGCACGTGACTTGTCGACCGTGAGATGAAATTGCAGCCAGGGCATTCGCAGCTCGGTGACGGGGAGCGCGCCGCGTTTACCGCGCCGTCAGGCGACGATCGCGGCGTGCGATCAGAGCCCCAGCATCTTCTCCAGATAATGAATGTTCATGCCGCCTTTCTGGAAGTTGGCGTCAGCCATGATGCGTGCCTGCAGCGGGATATTGGTCTTGATGCCGTCGATGATCATCTCCGACAGCGCCGTGCGCATGCGCGCGATCGCCACGTCGCGTGTCTCGCCGTGAGCGATCAACTTGCCGATCATTGAGTCGTAGTACGGCGGTACGCGGTAGCCGTTGTAGAGATGCGTATCGACACGCACACCGGGGCCACCGGGGATGTGCAGCTGCGTGATGTTGCCGGGACTCGGCATGAACGAGTTCGGGTCTTCGGCGTTGATGCGGCATTCCACGGCATGACCGCGGATCGTGATGTCGTCCTGGTTGTAGCTCAGGGGGTGACCGCTGGCGATGAGCAGTTGCTCGCGCACGATATCGACACTCGTGATCATCTCGGTCACGGGGTGTTCCACCTGCACGCGCGTGTTCATCTCGATGAAATAGAACTCGCCGTTCTCGAACAGGAACTCGAATGTACCGGCACCGCGATAGCCGATCTGGCGACAGGCCTCGGCGCAACGTCCACCCATGCGCTGGCGCAGTTCCTCGTCGATCCCCGGCGCCGGCGCTTCTTCGACCACCTTCTGGTGGCGGCGCTGCATCGAGCAGTCGCGTTCGCCGAGATGGATCGCGTTGCCGTGGGTGTCCGCGAGTACCTGGAACTCGACGTGGCGTGGGTTCTCGAGGAACTTCTCCATGTAGACGGTATCGTTGCCGAACGCAGCGCCCGCCTCGGCCTTGGTCAGCGAAATGGCGCTGAGCAGCGAGGCCTCCGAACGCACCACGCGCATACCGCGCCCGCCACCGCCGCCGGCGGCTTTGACGATCACCGGGTAACCGATCTCCTTGGCGAGGCGCAACGTACGCTCATCGTCATCGTCGAGTGGGCCGTCGGAGCCGGGTACCGTCGGTACGCCCGCTTCCTTCATCGCCTCGATCGCGGTGATCTTGTCGCCCATGAGGCGGATGGTTTCGGGGCGTGGGCCGATGAACACGAACCCGGACTGCTCCACGCGTTCGGCAAAATCGGCATTCTCCGACAGGAAGCCGTAACCCGGGTGCACGGCCTGCGCGTCGCACACCTCGGCCGCGCTGATGATGGCTGGGACATTGAGGTAACTCGCGGCCGACGCGGCGGGCCCGATGCAGACCGACTCGTCGGCCATGCGCACGTGTTTGAGGTCGCGATCGGCCTCGGAGTGGACGGCGACGGTCTTGATGCCGAGCTCGCGGCACGCGCGCAGGATGCGCAGCGCAATCTCCCCGCGGTTGGCGATGACGATTTTTTCCAACATGCCCTTATCCGATGACGAACAGCGGCTGGTTGTACTCGACGGGCTGGCCGTTCTCGACCAGGATCTCGACCACCTTGCCGCTCTTGTCGGACTCGATCTGGTTGAGGATCTTCATGGCCTCGATGATGCACAGGGTCTCGCCCGTGGACACCGCCTGCCCCTCGACAATGAACGGCTTCGCGCCCGGCGACGGTGCGCGGTAGAAAGTGCCGACCATGGGGGAGCGGATGATGTGACCCTCCGGCTCACTCGCCGCGGCAGGTTCGCTCGTGGTCGCGACGGGTGCGGCGGCTGGCGCCACGGCCGGTGCGGCCATGGCCATCGGTGCCATGGCCGGTATCACGCTGCTGGCGCGGCTGATACGCACCGACTCTTCGCCTTCGTGGATCTCGATTTCGGCGACGTCGGATTCTTCAAGCAGTTCGATCAGTTTCTTGACCTTGCGGATATCCATCTGGATGTTTCCTTCGCTTCGCGAGGTTGGTTGTGGCGCTCACCCGGCCAGGCGCTTTAGCGCGGCCGACAGTGCGAGTTCGTATCCCTGAGCGCCGAGCCCGCTGATGACGCCGACCGCCACGTCGGACAGATACGAGTGGTGGCGGAACGGTTCGCGCGCATGCACGTTGGACAGATGCACTTCGATGAACGGAATCCTGACCCCCAGCAGCGCATCACGTAGCGCGACGCTGGTATGGGTCAGTGCGGCAGGATTGATAAGGATGAAATCCACCCCGTCGACACCCGCCTGGTGAATACGGTCGATCAACGCGCCTTCGGCGTTGCTCTGGAAAAATGCGATGGCGTGGCTGCCGGACTGGGCGCGCAGGCGCTGTTCGATGTCAGCCAAGGTGTCCTGTCCGTAGTGACCCGGCTCGCGCGAACCCAATAGGTTCAGATTGGGGCCATTCAGGACGAGAATCTGCGCCATCTTGAATAAAGTTCCTCAAACGCCATTGTTGCAGGGATCAATGGCTTTTGCGGGGATTTGTGCCGAAATGGCGAAAACTTGCGAGCAATTGTCGAACACCGGCGAATCTTTGTCTAGGGCGAAAACGCCTCGACGGGCCTGGCGAACAGGCACCCGGTGCGTGTAGATCCCGCACCGGGACGGTGCCCGCAGGTGTTCAGCCGGGCGTCGTGAGCTCGCGCAGCAGCGGTTCGAGCTGGCTGCGTTCGAGGCCGCCGGCATGACGCAACACGAGGTTGCCGCCGCGTTCGGCGACCACGGTGAACGGCAGCCCTTCGTAGCGGTTGCCAAGGCGTCGCGACAGGGCGACAGCATCGACATCACCGAGCAGGACGGGGTAGTTCATGTCGTAGGTAGCCGCAAATTCACGCACGGGCTCGGCGTCGTCGATCGCGATGCCGATGAATTGCACGGAGTCGCCGAAGGTCTCCTGCAGGGCGACGAATTCCGGTGTCTCCTTGCGGCATGGCGGGCACCACGTCGCCCAGAAGTTGAGGACCACGATCTTGTGCGCGAACTCGCGACTGTCGCGCAACTTGCCTTCGAGGTCGCGGTAGGCAAACGTCGGCAGCTGATCGACCTCTTTCACCACCTGTACGGGTGATACGGGGTTGGCCGGCTGGCGCGCGTCGAGCGAGCGCAGGGCGAAACCGCTTGCCGCGCCGATCACGGCGCCGCCGACGGCAATCAGGAAATAGTTGCGGATCTTCACGGTTTCAGCGCCTCTCTCAGGTGCGGGGCGAACTCCTCCGGACCCTTGAAACCGAGCAGGCGCAAGTGCCTGCGCTCGGCGCCATCGGGACCCCAGAAGATCATCGCTGGTGGCGCGGGAATGCCGATATGCTTCTGCAGCGCCTTGTCGTCGTCATCATTGTCCGTCACGTCTGCCTGCAGCAGCACCATCTGCGACATGGCTGCTTGCACCGCAGGGTCGGGGAAGGTGTTCTTTTCCATCTGGATACAGTAGACGCACCAATCCGCGTAGAAGTCGAGCATAACCGCTTTGCCCTGCGACTTGGCGGTGGCGAGCTCTCCGTTGAGATCGGCAACTGTCTTGATGCGTTTGAACTCGGCGTGCTGTGCTGCGCCGGCACCGCCCATGCCACTGCCGACCAATACACCGCGCAGCGGCTGCAGTGTGTCCTTGCCGTTGGCTGCGACGCCGACCAGGAACAACGCGCCGTAGATCAACACGACGACGCCGAGCCCCTTCCAGAGCTTGCGCCAGCCGTTGCCATCGCCGTCGGCCACAGGGCTCAGCGCGCCCATGTAGATGGCTGAGACGACCAGCAGCGTGCCCCACAGCACCATGGCCATACCGGGCGAAATCACGCGTTCGAGCAGGTAGATCGCGACACCGAGCATCACGACGCCGAATACCGCCTTGACGGCGTCCATCCACGCGCCGGCACGCGGCAGCAACTTGCCGGCCGAGGTGCCGATCGCGATCAGCGGCGCGCCCATGCCCATGGACATCGCGAACAGGGCCAGGCCGCCGAGCACGGCGTCGCCGGTCTGGCCGATATAGATCAACGCTCCGGCGAGCGGTGGCGCAACGCAGGGGCCGACGATCAGTGCCGACAGCAGGCCCATGATGCCTGCGCCCGCAAGGCTGCCACCCTGCTGCTGGTTGCTGATCTCGCTGAGTTTCGACTGCAGGCTCGATGGCAGTTGCAGGTCGTAGAAGCCGAACATCGACATCGCCAGGGCGACGAAGATCAATGCGAACACGGTGATCGCGACAGGGTTCTGCAGCATCGCCTGCAGGTTCTCACCCGCGAGCGCGGCAAACACGCCCGCCACCGTGTAGGTCAACGCCATCGCCAGCACATAGACCAGTGACAGCATGAAGGCCTTGCGCGCCGTGATCTGGCTGCCATGGCCAGTGATGATGCCGGACAGGATCGGGATCATCGGAAACACGCACGGCGTGAAAGCCAGGCCGAGGCCGATGAGGAAGAACGCGCCAACCACGACCCAGGTACTCTGCCCGGCGATCATTGCCGCGATCTGATCCTGTTCCGATTGTGCAGTCGATGCGGCCGCAGCCGGTGTCGTTGCGGCTAGTGCGGTCGGTGCCGGCGCGGCTGCGGCGGTCATCTGCTCCGGCGTCGCCGCCGTGGCCGCGGCCACCGCGGGCAGGTCGAGTTCGAACACCTGCTTCTGCGGTGGATAGCAAATGCCACGCTCGGCGCAACCCTGGTACTGCGCTGTCAACGTCGCTTTCGCTGCCGCCGTGTTGCTGCGCAGCAACGGGATATCGAGGTCGATGGCATCGTGGTACACCGCGACGTCGCCGATGCTGCCGTCGGGCTTGATCGAGTCTTTCTTGATATCAGGTGGTGGCAGCTCGTACACACCGAGCTGCACGCCATCAGCGGTGAGGGAAAGCTTGACCTTGTCCTGATATAGATAGGTGCCCTCGGCAATCGTCCACTGCACGCGCACGCGTTCGCCGTCACCGCTGAACGCATTGACCTGGAATGCCTGTTCCGGCGGCAGGATGTCGTCTTCGCCGACGCCGATGCCGAGCTCCTCGCCGAGCGCGGCGAGTTCTGCGAGCGGTGCGTCACCGCCCGACGGCGCATCGACCGGCTCGATCGGCATCACGGCAGACGGTTCTTCCACGGCGGCCAGCGGCGGTGCACTGCCTGCCGGCGCGTAATCTTCGACGCGGGTCGGATCGACGGGCGGTGGCAGATCGTCGGTCGGGTTCATGGCCACGAGCACGGTCTGCGTGTGCGGTGGATAACAGATGCCCGCATCGGCGCAGCCCTGCGAACGCGCCTTGAGCGTCAGGGTGTCGGTATTCGGCGGCACCGCGTCGAGCGGTACGAGCACCGTGACCTGGTCGCGGTAGATCTCGACTTCGCCGAAGATCGGGTCGTTTTTGGTCAGCGATGGCGGCAGATCGGGTTCGCCGAGTTCAACGCCGGCGGTGTCGCTCAAGAACCGGAACTTGCTGCGATACAGATAGTAACCGTCGGCGATGCGCCAGTTGAACGCGACCGCCTTGTTGCCTTCCGATCCTGCCGAGATCGCGAACGCCTGGTCGGGCTTGAGGAATTCGTCTTCTGCCGCGGCGACTGCAAACAGCGGCAGCAGCAACGCCAGGGCGATCAGCTTTTTGTACATTCGTCGATCCAGTGCAGATAGCCTTCAAGTCCCGCGGTCACCGGTATCGCGATGACCTCGGGCAGTTCGTAGGGATGGCCTGCGACCACGGCGCGTTCGAGCGCCGGATAGGCGGCGCGGGTGGTTTTCATGGTCAGCAGAACCTCTTCGCCCTGTTCGATGCGCCCCTTCCATGCGTAGACAGACGTGACAGCGGCGCCAATATTCACGCATGCGGCGAGATGTTGCTCGATGAGCGCATGCGCCAGCTTTTCGGCGGCAGCGCGATCGGGCAGGGTCGTGATCGCCAGCAGTGCCTCTGACATGAGCGTCCTCGTCGGTATGCCGCGTCAGCGGCGCCGGTTTGCCGGCGCGTAAGTGTAATGCGTATCGCCCCGCGGTATCGAACGCGATTTGTGCGGAACATGGTGCGCCACCCTTTGCAGCATCTGACCGCGGGTCGGGAAGAAATGTTTCTGTGAACCAACTGGTGAAGGCGGTTTCGCCAGTGCTTGGCGACTCTTGGGGTGCCTGGCAGGCGGCGGCTCGCGGTTGTGCCGGCACCATCGCTGTGTTCAGCTGTCAGAGTCCGAAGACTGCAGCAATCAACCCGACCGGAGCACAAGTAAAGCGATGCCGCTGTTGATTTTTCTCACTATTTTCGTCGGTGCGCCACTCATCGAGCTGTACCTGCTCATCGAGGTCGGCAGTGTGATCGGCGCGCTGCCGACCATCGCGCTGTCGTTGTTCACCGCGGCGCTCGGCGGCTGGTTGGTGCGCATGCAAGGCTTCGCCGTGCTGTTCCGTGCCCAGGCGGCCATGGCGGCAAACGAGATCCCGGCGATCGAACTCGTCGAGGGCGCGTTGTTGTTGCTGGTCGGCCTGGCGCTGCTGCTGCCGGGGTTCGTCACTGATGCGGTCGGCTTCCTGCTGCTGATTCCGCCGCTGCGACGCTGGGTAATCGTGCGCTGGCTCAAGTCGCGCGGTACGTTGACACCGGCGCGCGGGCAGCGGGTGGAGCCAGAGTCGCGCGCGGACCGGATCATTGAGGGAGACTACCGGCGCGAAGATTGACGTTTTCGCGGATACGGATACGTAGGAAAAGGGGTCAGAGGAAAAGAGGTCAGTACCCTTTTCAGACCCGCAAAAGGGTACTGGCCCCGTTTGCTGCTGACCCCTTTTGCTGCGGACCCTTCTCCGGTCAGGCGTCGCGATGGACCGGCGAGCGCCCGGTCGCGATTGCGACGAGATCGACGAAATGTGCAAAGCCGGCGGCGAGTTCACCGAACACGATCGCCTGGTCGCCATTGCGCGGCGCTGTCTGACCGAGATAGCCATAGGCATTGCCACCCATCGCCACGCAATAGTCGAGATCGCTGAAACGCCGGCTCAGACGCCCGGCGAACAGACCACCGACGAATAGCGCCAGATCGCCGAGCCGCTGCAACCACAGGCGCCGCTCATGGGCGCTGGTCGCGGCCAGCGCGTCGCCGTACAGCAGGGCCAGCGGGCGCAACTGCAGCCGACCATCACCGTAATCGAACAGCCGATCGCTGCGCGCGTGGTCGCTGAGCATCAATATGAGGTAGTGCAGCGTCGCCGGCTCGGCATGCACATGACGCTGGTCGGCCGCCTCGTGGACCGCGCGGTGGAAGTACTCGTTGAGCCCGGCCGTATCGATGAGTTGCGTGTCGTCATGCTGCGACATGGTGCCAACCTCCATACCACTTGCTGCCTAAGGCTTGTTTACGACATTTTTCTAAAAATGTTTAGTTATCAGCAGTTTGTGAGTGCGAGTGCCAAGTGCAAATGGGGTGTATTTTTTTCCCAGCGCGCCCTTGACTTGCCGGGGATCGCCCCTATTATTAGCACTCGTCAAACGCGAGTGCTAATAAGGCGCCGCATAAAATTCATTACAGTTCAAATACTTCTCGACAACTCAGGAGTTATCGATCTATGAACATCCGTCCCCTGCATGACCGCGTGGTCGTTCGTCGCAAGGAAGAGGAAACCACCACCCCCGGGGGTATCGTGTTGCCCGGTTCTGCCACCGAAAAGCCGGTTCAGGGTGAGGTGCTCGCCACCGGCAAAGGCAAGATCCTGGAAAACGGCGACGTGCGCCCGATGGACGTGAAAGTCGGCGACACCGTTCTGTTCGGCAAGTACTCCGGCACCGAAGTGAAGATCAACGGTGACGAAGTGCTGGTGATGCGCGAAGAAGACATCATGGGTGTCATCGAAGGCTGAGCGCCGCGCACCCCGAACCTCCCTTTCCAAACGCAAGAATTCAGGTAGCAGAAAATGAGTGCAAAAGAAGTCAAGTTTTCCGATGACGCGCGTCAGCGCATGCTCAAGGGCGTGAACATCCTGGCCAACGCGGTCAAGGTCACGCTGGGTCCGAAAGGCCGCAACGTGGTGCTGGAGAAGTTCTACGGCGCCCCGACCATCACCAAGGACGGCGTCTCGGTCGCCAAAGAGATCGAACTGGCAGACAAGTTCGAGAACATGGGT
>JAGRHA010000201.1 GCA_020445205.1 Gammaproteobacteria bacterium | reverse complement strand
TTTCCAGTAGACCCTTCTGATGCGTCAGGCGACGTTGGAGTTCGTGCACCTTGCTGACATCGCGATGCATACCCAGGTAATGGGTCACTTTGCCGTTTTGATCGAGCACGGGCGAGATCGTGAGTTCGGCAAGATAGGCGTCGCCGCTGCGCGAGCGGTTGACCAGCTTGCCGGTCCAGGTCTGCTTGTCGGTCACCGCCGCCCAGAGCGCTTCGTAAACCGATTTCGGTGTCGCCTGGTTCGAGAGGATCGACTCGTTCTTGCCGATCACCTCTTCGCGGCGATACCCGGTGACGACCTCGAACATGCGGTTGGCGTACACGATCGTCGCCTGGGCGTCGGTGATCGACAGTGCGATCGGTGCCTGCTCGACCATCTGGAAGAACAGGTGCGCCGACAGCGGATCATCGCCCTGCGCACAGAACCGGTTGAACGCGTCGACGATCTCGGCAGGTGTGCCGACCGCGGCCAGCGCCGGCAGACGATCCGTCACATCGACCACATTTCCTGCGATGTTGTCCGACTTCTGGTTGCCCACGTTGCCCCCTTCATGCGGCGATACCCACACGGTTCAGCAAGATCCGGGCCCAATCCGGAAATCTTGCCGACGGCGCCACTACTCCCCCACACGCGGTGGCGCATGTCTGCCACGAACCCCTATTCGCCTGTCGCAAAGCCGACAAGCGCGGTGCCAGCCGCAGTTTCTTGTCGGCTTTGCGACAAACGCCGCAACCGTAGAGCGCCTGGGAATCCCCGCTGATGGCACCGGATCGTGCCCTCATTTAGTGCGATCACCCGTCACAGCGCCGCCCGGCGGCAGGCCATAAACGCCGCCAGCGCTGTGCCCAGGGCGGCCGAGCGCCGGACAAGTGCCGGCGCACCTGAAACGAGCGCACGATCGCGTGGCATGCTTGATGCTTCGCAGCACCCAGCGACGTTTTCGTTCGGGTGTACGTGCGATGGGAGAGTACCTGCTGCTGCTGTTGGCGACGGTGTTGGTAAACAACGTCGTGCTGGTGAAGTTTCTCGGCCTGTGTCCGTTCATGGGCGTGTCGAGCAAGATCGACTCGGCGCTCGGCATGGGATTCGCGACCACCTTCGTGCTCACCCTCGCCGCGGTGGCGAGTTGGCTGCTCGAGCGCTTCCTGCTGCAGCCACTGGAACTCGGCTACCTGCGCATCCTCACGTTCATCCTGGTGATCGCCGCCGTCGTGCAGTTCACCGAGATGGCCGTGCGCAAACTCGCGCCGGCGCTGTACCAGGTGCTCGGTATCTTCCTGCCGCTCATCACCACCAACTGTGCGGTGCTCGGTGTCGCGTTGCTCAACGTGCAGGAAGACCACAGTTTCATCGACAGCATGCTCTACGGCCTCGGGTCGGCACTCGGTTTCACCCTCGTGATGGTCCTGTTCGCGGGTCTGCGCGAGCGCCTGGCGCTCGCCAGCGTGCCACGCGCATTCACGGGCACGCCGATCGCGTTCATCACCGCCGGGCTGCTGTCACTGGCGTTCATGGGTTTCTCCGGCCTCGCCTGAGATCAAGGAGTCTGCGTGATGCATGAGCTGGAAATGCTATCGGCGCTGTTCAGCCTGACGACGTTGGGGCTCGTCCTCGGCGCACTGCTCGGGCTGGCGGCTCGTCACCTCAAGGTCGAGGGCAGCGCGCTCGAAGCCGAGATCGAGGCCCTGCTGCCAGGTTCGCAGTGTGGCCAGTGCGGTTTTCCTGGCTGCGGGCCTGCGGCAACGGCACTGGCGTCTGGCGGTGCACCCGTCACCCTATGCCCACCCGGTGGCCGCGCGCTGGCCGAGGAACTCGCCGACAAGCTCGGCGTGACGGTCGACCTCGCTGGCGTCGAAGACAAACCCGTGCTCGTCGCGTTCGTCCACGAATCGCTGTGTATCGGTTGTACCAAGTGCTTCAAACGCTGCCCGACCGACGCCATCGTCGGTGGACCGAAAATGATCCACGCCGTATTCGCCGATGCCTGCACGGGCTGCGAGCAGTGTTTCGAGGTCTGCCCGACGGAATGCATCGAGATGCGCGCCGTGCAGCCGACGACGCAGACCTGGTACTGGCCCAAACCGGCAGCCAACGACATCGACGACGGCAGGGGCATCGCGGCATGAAACTGTTTCGAATTCGAGGTGGGGTGCATCCCGAAGACCGCAAGCATCTCGCGGCCGATCAGCCGATCATCGACCTGCCGCTGCCACCGCTGCTGCATATCCCCGTGCAACAGCATATCGGTGCCGCGGCCCAGCCCGCCGTGCAACGCGGCCAGCACGTACACATGGGTGAACTGCTGGCGACCAGCCAGGGGGCCATCTCGGCACCGGTACATGCACCGACATCGGGACGTATCATGGGGATCGGCAATTACCCGGCCCATCACCCGTCCGGTCTGTCGGTGCGCACGATCACGCTGCAGCCCGACGGCGAGGATCGCTGGAGCGACAAGCTCACACCCTGCGACGACCCGTTCGCCCTGGAACCCGCCGAGGTCGCTGCGCGTGTCGCCGCTGCCGGCATCGTCGGCATGGGTGGCGCGACATTTCCTTCGGCCGTGAAACTCAACCTGCGTGAACGCTACAAGCTGCACACGCTGGTTATCAATGGCGCCGAGTGCGAGCCCTATCTCACCTGCGACGACCGCCTGATGCGCGAGCAAGCGATGGAGGTGATCGATGGCATCCGCATCATGGCGCATGCACTGGGCGTCGAACGCATCATCGTCGCCATCGAGAACAACAAGCCGGATGCCTTGCGCGCCATGCAACACGCAGCGACGGCATTCGACATGCTCACGGTCACGGGGATCCCCACGCGTTACCCCATGGGTTCCGAAAAGCACATGGTGCAGGCGCTGACCGGCCTGGAAACACCGGCACGCGCACTCACCGCCGACATCGGCATCGTGGTACACAACGTTGCGACGGCGTACGCGGTTCATCAGGCCTTGCGCTTCGGTTGGCCGCTTGTCGCGCGCGTGGTCACGGTCAGTGGTGGCGCCGTCGCGCGACCCGCCAACCTGCGTGTGCGCATCGGCACCCCGGTCAGTCACCTCATCGATTACTGTGGCGGCACCGACGAGGCGACGGCACGTCTGATCAGCGGTGGCCCGATGATGGGCCAACCGCTACCGAGCACGCGTGTGCCGGTCGTCAAGGGCAGCAACGGTGTGCTCGCCTTGACCGCGGCCGAGATCGCGAGCCGCGAGCCGTCGCCGTGCATCCGCTGCGCCAGCTGTGTGAGCGCGTGCCCGTGCGGCCTCGTACCATTGGAGATGGCGGCACGCGCACGTGCCGGTGATCTCGATGGCACGGTCAAGATCGGCCTCATGGATTGTGTCGCCTGCGGCTCGTGTTCGTATGTCTGCCCTTCCAGCATTCCGCTGGTGCAGTACTTCAACTACGCCAAGGGTGAACTCGCCGCGCGCCAGCGCAGTAAGCACAAGCAGATGGAAACCAAGCGCCTCGCCACACAGCGCAGCGCGCGTATCGAGGAACAGAAACGCAAGAAGCGCGAAGCCATGGCGCAGCGTAAACGCAAAGACGCCACGGCAGCACGTGAGGCGGTTGCCGAGGAGAGCGGTGCATGACCGAGCTGACCACGATCGCCGGTCCGCATGCGCACGAGCACAACCACGTCACGCGCATCATGCTGCTGGTCATGCTCGCCCTGGCACCGGCCACGTTGTTCGGCATGGTGCTGTTCGGCTGGCCCGCCGTGCTGTTGTTCGCGGTCACGGTGGTCACGGCCGTGCTCGCCGAAGTCGTCTGCCTCGCGATCGCAGGCCGGCCGGTCAAGCGCACGTTGTTCGATGGTTCGGCATTACTCACCGGCTGGCTGCTGGCGATGACCTTGCCGCCTTGGGCACCGTGGTGGATCGGCGTGGTCGGCGCACTGCTGGCGATCGTCGTTGCCAAGCAGGTATTCGGCGGCATCGGCCAGAACCTGTTCAACCCGGCGATGGTTGCACGCGTCGCCTTGCTGATCTCCTTTCCCGTCGAGATGACGACCTTCGTCCAGGCGGCAGGACTCGCGGGCAACGCACCGGGCTTCACCGATGCCATCGCCATCACCTTCGGCGGCGCAGCACAGCCCGACGCCTTCAGCAGTGCGACCGTGCTCGGCCATCTCCGCACCGAGCTCACACGTGGCGGTGACGTGGCCGGTGCGCTCAGCGGTCACTTCGATCCGTGGGCCCTGTTACTCGGCAACACCGCCGGCAGCATGGGCGAGACATCGGCGCTGCTGATCCTGCTCGGCGGGCTATGGCTGATCTACAAACGCGTCATCAGTTGGCACATACCGCTGTCGATGTTGCTCGCGCTGGCCGCGCTTGCCACGGTGTTCCACCTCATCGACCCGGGTCGCTATGCCGGCCCCGTCTACCACGTCGTCTCGGGTGCCGCACTGCTCGGTGCGTTCTTCATCGCGACCGACCTCGTCACCTCGCCCGTCACGCCGCGCGGCCAGCTGCTGTTCGGCGCCGGCTGCGGACTTCTCGTTTACGTCATCCGTACCTGGACCAACTATCCCGAGGGTGTGGCATTCGCCGTCATGCTCATGAACGCCTGCACGCCGCTGATCGATCACTACATCAAACCGCGCATCTACGGGCGCACGCGCCGTGGCGAACCCCTGAGTTATCCCGACGCTTCGGGAGACGACGCATGAAAGGGGTCCTCGAACCGCGTTTCCGCCAACGCATCGGTTACCAGGCGGGACTGCTGGGCGGCTTCGCGGCGATGGCGGCGGCGTTGCTCATGATGGGCAACCTCGGTACCAGCGACAGCATTGCGCAGCGTCAGCAGGAAGACCTGGTCGCGTCGTTGACGCAGGTGATCCCCACGGCCCTGTACGACGAATCCCTGCTCAGCAACAACCTCGTGATCACATCGTCGGAAGGCTCGGCCACCACCGTCTACCGTGCCGTACGCAACGGTCAGGTCACGGCGGTCGCGTATGAAGTCAGCGGTGCAGGTTACGCGGGTGAGATTCGCCTGCTGCTCGGCGTCGACGCGGGCGGCAAGACGCTGGGGGTGCGCGTCATCAGTCATGCCGAAACGCCGGGCCTCGGTGACAAGATCGAGCTCGCGAAGGACGACTGGATTCTCGATTTCAACGGCCGCTCGCTCGACAACCCCGACGACGCCGGCTGGCATGTGCGCAAAGACGGCGGCATCTTCGACCAGTTCAGCGGCGCCACCATCACGCCGCGCGCCGTGGTCGCTGCGGTGCACGAGGGCTTGCGCTACTTCCGCGTACACAGCGGTGAAATGCTGGCGCGTATCCCCGACCCGGCGACGAACGCCGTAACAGGAGGCTGAGACATGGCCGGCGTGTATCGTCGCATCATCACCGATGGCCTGTGGTCGAACAATGTGGTGTTCGCGCAGTTGCTCGCGCTGTGCCCGCTGCTGGCGGTCACGGGAACCGCGACCAACGGCCTCGGCATGGGCCTGGCCACGACGTTCGTCATGATGCTGTCGGGCTTCGCCGTGTCGATCTTTCGCAGCATCGTGACGGCGGAAGTGCGCATCCCGGTGTTCGTGCTCATCATCGCCACCATCGTCACGCTGGTGGACATGAGCATGAACGCCTGGGTCCACGACCTGCACAAGGTGCTGGGCCTGTTCATCCCACTAATCGTGACCAACTGTGCGATCCTCGGTCGCGCCGAGGCGTTCGCATCCAAAAAGCCGATCGCCCTGGCCGTACTCGATGGCCTCATGATGGGCCTCGGCTTCACGTTGGCGCTGGTCATCCTCGGTGCCGTTCGCGAGATCCTCGCCAGCGCGACGCTGTTCAGCAACGCCTCGCTGCTGCTCGGGCGGCATTTCGCCTTTCTCGAGCAACAACTGATCGCCGATTACCGCGGTTTCCTGCTCGTCGCGCTGCCACCAGGCGGGTTCCTCGCGCTCGGCTTTCTGCTCGCCGCGAAACGCGTGCTCGACACGCGCCTGGCACGGCGTGCGGAACGGCGTACGGCGCCCGATGCTCCGACCATGGCCGGCGCCGGATAATCGATCAACCTGGGGGTCAGTGACATGCATATCGGCGTCGCGTACGCGGACAAATTCAAACAGCTGTGGCTGAAACTCGACGTGCCCGACGGCTGCTCGGTGCGCGAAGCGATCGAGCGCTCCGGATTGTTGAAGCAGTTTCCCGACCTCGACATCGATCAGCACGCAGTCGGCATCTTCGGCAAGCTCACCCAGCTCGATGCCACGCTGGCCGACGGCGAACGCGTCGAGATCTATCGCCCGATCACGGCAGACCCGGAGACGGTCGAACGCCGGGATATGTGAACATAGGCACTCCAGATCCACCGCGAGACACCTATGCCAAGCCTGAGCCGACGTCCGTTATTCGACCTGCTGCTGTTGCTCACGGCCGCAATCAGCCTGCCGGCGCATGCCGAGCGCGTGGCCGTCGCCGTCGCGGCCAACTTCACCGCACCGATGCAGCAGATTGCGGCACGCTTCGAGGCCGACACCGGGCATACGACCGTGGTGAGCTACGGCTCCACGGGCAAGTTGTACGCGCAGATCGTCAACGGCGCGCCGTTCGATGTCTTCCTGTCGGCCGACCAGGACCGCCCGCGGCGACTTCACGACGAGGCGCACGCCGAGTCCCCGTTCACTTACGCCATCGGTCGCCTGGTGTTGTGGAGTCCGGATGCCGCGCTGGTGGATGCCGATGGCGATGTGTTGCGACACGGATCGTTCAAACGCCTCGCCATCGCCAATCCCAAGACCGCACCCTATGGCTACGGCGCAATCGAGATCCTCGATGCACTCGGCGTCACCGCGGCGCTGCGCCCGCGCCTCGTACGCGGCGACAACATCGCACAGACATACCAGTTCGTCGTCACCGGCAACGCCGAACTCGGCTTCGTGGCGGCATCGCAACTGCACGATCAGTCGCAGGGCTCGCGTTGGGTCCCGCCACAGAAGCTGTACGCACCAATTCGCCAGGACAGCGTGCTGCTGGCGCGCGGACGCGACAATCCGGCAGCCAACGCGCTGATCGACTATCTGCGCGGCGAAACCGCACGCCGGATCATCCGCGACTTCGGCTACGGCACGGAAGACTGATGCCGGTCGCGGCCGCGCAGGCAAGCCAAGTAACGGCCGGCGCGGAGACGTGATGGCAATCGACTGGCAACCCGTCTGGCTGACCCTGCAACTCGCGACCTTGACCACGCTGATCCTGTTGCTGGTCGGCACACCGCTGGCCTGGTGGCTGTCGCAGACGCGCTGTTTCTGCCGCGACTGGGTCGGCGCGATCGTCGCCCTGCCGCTGGTATTGCCGCCGACAGTGCTCGGTTTCTACCTGCTGTTGCTGCTCGGCCCACAGGGCATCATCGGTGGCACGATGCAGGATCTCGGACTCGATACCCTGCCGTTCACGTTTCCGGGACTCGTCGTCGGCTCGGTGCTGTATTCGCTGCCATTCGTCGTGCAGCCGGTACGCAATGCGTTCGAGGCCATGGGACGCCGCCCCATGGAGGTCGCGGCGACACTGCGCGCCGGACCGCTCGATGCCTTTCTGAGCGTCGCGCTACCACTCGCTCTGCCCGGCTTCCTCACCGGCGCCGTGCTCGGCTTTGCGCATACCGTCGGTGAGTTCGGCGTCGTACTCATGATCGGCGGCAACATCCCCGGCGAGACCAAGGTTCTGTCCGTGGCGATCTACGACCACGTCGAGACACTGGAGTGGTCGCAGGCGCACTGGCTCGCGGGCGGCATGCTGGCGTTCTCGTTCCTCGTCGTCGCCGCGATGTATCGCCTCGAACGCCACATGCGACGCCGCGACCATGAGTATTGATGTCGCCTTCCGACTCGCGCAGCGCGGTGGTTTCGCGCTCGACGTCGCCTTCTCGGCACCGGGTCGCGGCGTTACGGCACTGTTCGGCCGTTCCGGATCGGGCAAGACCACCGTGTTACGCTGCATCGCAGGTCTGCAGCGCGCGCAGGGCCGATGCGAAATCAATGGCGAAAGCTGGCAGAGCGACGACGCCTGGCTCGCGCCGCACCGGCGCGCCACGGGTTATGTGTTTCAAGAGGCCAGCCTGTTCACGCACCTGTCGGTACGTGGCAATCTGACTTACGGTAGCAAGCGACGGACTGGCGAGGCATCCCGCATCTCCTTCGATGATGCGATCGGATTGCTCGGCCTGGGTGCGCTGCTCGAGCGTTCTCCCGGCTCGCTGTCCGGTGGCGAGCGGCAACGCGTGGCGATCGCACGCGCCTTGCTGTCGGGCCCGCGCCTGCTGTTGATGGACGAACCGCTGTCGGCGCTCGATGTCGACGCAAAGCAGAAGATCCTGCCGTACCTCGAACGTGTCTACAACGAACTCGATCTTCCCGTGCTGTATGTCACCCACGACCCGCAAGAGGTCGCGCGCCTGGCCGACCGCGTGGTATTGCTCGAACAGGGCCAGGTGCGTTCGAGCGGTCCTGTCGCCGGCGTGATGACGTCACTGCGCCTGCCATTCGCCGGCTTCGACAATGCCTCGGCCGTCCTCGCCGGCGTGGTCGGCGGCCACGACGAGACATTCCATCTGACCTTCGTCACCTGCGGTGGCAACCGCTTCGTGATCCCGCGCGAGACGCTGGCGGTGGGCGCCCACACGCGACTGCAGGTGCACGCGCGCGACGTCAGTATCACGCTCAACGTCCATCATGACAGCAGCATCTCCAACATCATCCCGGTCGTGATCGCGGATACCCGCGACCTCGATCACGGCCAGGTGCTGCTGCGCCTGCGACTCGACGATGGCCAGAACCTGCTCGCGCGCATCACGCGGCGCTCGGCAATCGCACTCGGCATTCGCGAAGGGATGTTCGTCTATGCGCAGATCAAAGGCGCGGCGCTCATCGGCTGATGTCGGCACAGGCCGCGCCGCGGCCGCACTGCAAGGCTCAGCGCGCATCCCACTGACGCTTGAAGCGCGTATCGAGTGCGGCCAGTTCGTCGCTGACCGCATCGAGCTGCGCGTGACGTGGAAAGCGCGCGCGCCGGCCGGCGCCGTACCATGCCTCCATCTCGGCGAGCAGGCGCAGGCGTTCCGACGATGTCGCGGCTATTTCTTGCTTTAGTGCATCGAGGTTGCCCGATCCGATGTCGGCGAGCGCGTACACGACACCGTCACCGAACAGGCGTATCCCTCCCCCTTCCATGGCGATCTGCATCGCGCGCCGTTCATCGAGCGGCACGACACCGGCGAGGAAATCGATACCGAAACCGGCAAGCTCTGCAAGCCACGGCGTCGACGGGCCCATGAGGACCGTCACGGCGTTGCGCGCGAGCGTCGCCAGTCGCGTGAAGGTCTTGTTGATCAACGTCGTGCTGCTGAGGAACACCCAGTCGGCATCCGGGATCACGTACTCCGCCGCCGGGTCCGGCAGATCGTGCATACCGGGCTGACGCTCCAATACCGTGACGTCGAGGCCACCGAGCACTGTCTCGAGTCCCGGATAGCGGCCGATGACGACGACCTTCTTGTTGCGCAGACGCGGCACAAAATGCTCGAACACCGCGAGGTTTGCTGGTGCATTGCCGGACAGGTGACGGGCGCCCTGCAGCAACGGATTGTGCGGGGTATTGATCGCTGCGTTGGTCGCCGCCAGCCCCACGGTGGCCTCGAACGGATCCCACGAGCGCAGCCAGGGTGCCAGTTCCCTGGCCCGCATACCGGCGAGGGTTCCCGGGAATGCGAGGACACGGCTCGCCATACCCGGGCTCTGCGCAAACCCCAGACCGCGCGACGTTTCGCAGAACGACCAGGTCAGACCAATGCACAGGCGCTCGACGGTGTCGTCGTCGCCAACGTGCGCCGCCAACAGTTCATAGACGGCCCACCGGGCGGCCGTCATTTGTGCGATCCCCTGCGTTTCAGCGCCAGGCCGCCCTTCAGCAGCACCAAGTCATGCAGGTCACACAGCATGAAATGACGATTCGCCGGATCGCGCAGATGTGCCAGGGTCGCGGGATCACCATCGCGGTAACGGATCGCCGCGTTTCGAAACTCGACCGGCAACGAGAGATTGAACGCCGATGGCTTGACCAACAGTTGCACGACCTGTTCGAACAACAAGGCATAGCGGTCGTCGTCGGGCGCGCGATACAGCGACCCGAGATCGTCACCATAGCGGTCGAACAACTGTACGTAAGCGTCCACCGTCGGCTGCTGCTGGTTCATGTGGCCGCGCCGCGCACGCGACCCTGTGCCGCCAGGTGCGCGTAAGCCGGCTCCGTCGCCAGGCGTGCATCATCGACCGCGCCGCCGACCGTGAAATGGTAGACGACCTGCCACTCAGGCCGCGTCGTATCCGGCAGACCGAGTACAGCATGCACCTCGTCGTCGAAGAAGCAGCCGATACCGGTGCCGCGCAGGCCCTGTGCCTCGGCTTCCAGGTACAGCACCTGACCGATCGCGCCCGCCTCCCAGTGCAGTCGTTTCCATGCCCATGCGCCATCACGCTGCAATACCGGCAGGAACTCAGCCAGCATCGCCACCGCGAACACGCCTTTGCCGGCAATCGCCTGATGACAGCTCAGGTGTGCCGCCGCATGCCGCACGTCACACGGCGCCAACAAGCGATACAGCGGCACATCGCACACCGCTTCGCGCTGCCACGTGCCGCCTTGCGGCCGCAGCGTCGCCTGCAGCGCGGGCAACGCCGCGTCATCGCGCACCAGCACGTAGAGACCCGGTTCGAGCCCTTCCACGGCGTGCACGAACAGCAGCAGATGCACCGCCGTGTCGACTGCGAGCGACGACACCGGCAGCGACTGCGGCAGCGTTCGCTTGAGCATGCGGCAGAACGCGGTGAGGTCGAGTCGACTGGCACCATCCATGCGCTGAGCGCTGCGACGCGAGCGGATCAGCGCCGCCGCGTCCCGCGGGCCATCCGGCACATCCGCTTCCCGTTCAGGCACGGCGTGCACCCGGCGTCTCGCCGCCGTCACCGGTTTCGTCAACGCCGGCAACACTGCGTCGATCTCGTGCCATTCGACATGCTGCTCACCGAGGCGGCTGGCCACGCCACGCCAATCGCACAGCGCGCCGGCGAGCGCCGCCCAATCGGGCGGTGTGACATCCTGGTCACCGAGCACGATGAGCAACTCGGCGATCTCCGTTTCGGCGCCGCGCAGGTCGTCGCCACGCTGCAGACCGAGGACGTGCGCGGCCGTGTCGTCAGCAACCTGCGCATCGACCGACGCCGTCCAGCCCAGTACGCCCGCGGCGTAGCGCAGCGACGCCACGGCGTGACCGACGTCGAGCTGACAATAGCGCAGCGCACGAGCGCCGTATTTCCATGCCTCGCGCCACACGATACTGCTCAGGCCCACGGCACCGAAGCTCGCGGAATGACGTGCCGCCAGCGTTTCGGCGACAACCGTGGGCAGCGTGGCACGTCGCTCCAGCGCATGATCGTAGGGCGCGTAGTGATACAGCCCCGATCCGAGGTCCGGCGATACGGACCGCCACAGAATCAGGTAGACCTCGGTCGGATGCAGGTTGCCGCTCGACGGGTTGCAGCGTAAGGCCCAGCGGTCGGGACCGAGCCGTTTCCATGCACTCAGACCGAATGCGAGTTCGAGCATGTGTGCGAGTGAACGTTCATCGACTACCGACATCGGTTGTGTATCTGCATACAGCGCAGCGAACGGCACCGGCGTACCGTCGTCGACCAGAGGCAACGGATGGCAAGGTGCGTCGTGCCAGCGCCGGAAGGGGTCGGGCTGGCTGTCCCAATCGAGATAGGCGGGGCCACGCGCATAGGCCTCGAGGCGATGCTTGGTGACGTCGTGGTATCGCCACACCCGTTCGATGGCGCTTGCCGGATCCTGGTTTGGATTCATGCTGCTGTCCGCAAAGAATTCACGTCGCGCGACCTCCTGCCCGTCGATGCCGTGTCGAGACGGTACATGCAATTAGCAATCCAGTGGAGAGTGCCACATACCCGGGGTGCGGACCGTGCAGTGCATAACCCGGCGATAACGCACACCCTGTCGGCCGTGGCGCACGTACAGCCGGGAGTACAGCATGCCATCGTGTACGTACGCCATGATCGCGGTTCGTCGTCAGTATCCGCCG